>LNZD02000101.1:0-11150 GCA_001469005.2 SAR324 cluster bacterium lautmerah10 | reverse complement strand
CACGGATACTGCCGGTGTCGTCGATGCCGTATCTCCCAACCGTGTAGACGAGTTTGAAGGTCTGAAGACTTCTCGCTTCGAACGCACCCTTGGGTTCCAGACTGACATGACCGTAGAGAACTGGGTCTGCCCCGGGATGGTTAACGGGCCAGGAATCCCCCACGAGTTCATTGGCAACCACATCATTAAATTCCGTGTCAGCCATTGTCTAAGGTGAAAAATTCATTCTTGGAGGTGAGAACCATTTACAGGATTCTGAGTATCATCCCAGTTTGAATGGGGAACTCAATTCAAACTTTCTCTCCGGAAGGGAAGAAGTCTAAATGATCTGAAAACTATAGGAAAGAAACCATGTATTTCCAGGAAACCAGGATCGGTTCCCTGGAAGTTGGTTTTTGAATGGGAGCAAGTTCAGAGGTTTTCCACCGTCTCCATTTTGGCAGGAAAATCTTCCCGGGTTTTGTATTCTTCCGGGTCTGTTGCGTCGTAATCCGGATCGATCCTTGGATCAAGTTGTGGATGGACTGGAGGCATCCTTGGAACAACAACAAAATCTTCCTGGGCTTCCACGGGAAGGGCCTGGCGTACCTGGATCCGGTATAGGATGAAAAGCATCAGTGAACCCATCACCACTGCAAAATAAATCAGGAACCCCTGGGCTCCCAGTTGGTTCATTGAGACACCAAGCATAAAAGGTCCTGCAATGGAGCCAATGGCAAACGTCAGGATCATGTTTCCCGAGGCGGCAATCATCTGCTTCGGCCTAAGCCAGTCGAAGATGACTGCGGTACTCATGGGATAAATACTCCCGACCACTCCTCCAAGACAGAGCCCCACAAGGTAGATGGGAACCATTCCCCAGGGGGATTCATAAATGGCCCATTGAAGGCCAAAAAGTGCCGCCAATCCGAACATTTGAACAATACCCAGCATTTTTCTCCGGTCCCAGGCATCTGAGATTTTTCCAAAAGGGTATTGGAACAAGAGGGATCCGATCACGGTCGTCGCCATAAAAACTGAGATCTGTTGGACCTCCCAGCCAAGGTTGCTGCCAAAAATGGGTCCCATGCTGATCAGCCCGCCGAATGCCAGCCCTGCTGCAAGCACTCCCACAAGGCCCACAGGTGAGACCCTGTAGAGTTCCGGTATGGAAATCGATTCCAATTCGTACGATTCCGGGGTTGGAGCGATTGAAAAGGAAACCGGTGCTGCTGCCAAAGCAATGGCAATTGCTGAGATGATGAAAATTTGAGACGGATCGGGACCATCCAGATTGACCATCAGCTGGCCCAGAGCAGAGCCGCTGTAATGGATGACGAGGTAGGTCCCAAGCACTCTCCCGCGGTTGCTGGAAGAGGAACTTTCGTTGATCCAGCTTTCCACCACCAGATACGCGGTTGCGGTGAAAAAACCCCCTACGATTCGAAGTCCCATCCAGAAAAAACCATTCATCCACAAGGAATACGAAAGCACCACCCCGGTGAAAATCGCACAGGACATGACAAAGGTTCTGACATAGCCGATGCGCTCCACCAGTTTCCTGCCGATCAGGCAACCCAGGATCAAGCCCAGCGCGTTCGCGGACATGGTGATGCCGATCCAGGTTTCATCAAACCCGGATTGGTTCATCCTCAACGGGATGGTGATATTATTCAGATGATTCCCTATTGCCAGCAAAAGACAGCTGAAATAGAGCATTCCTAAAACATTGATCATCTTTTTCCACTTCGACTAGATATTGAACGTATTAGTCTAGAGGCAGCAATTAGCGCGAGCGGTTTGCTGTCACCTGCCACGAAAGTTATGCGCACCCGTAGCAAGAGTTCAACCCCTTATTTGGTTACCGTTGGTTTCTTTCATCAATAGAAACAGTGGGAGCCCCAACGACACTCCAACACAGCAGGTTCCAAGAATTGCAACCCAATATCGACGAACTGGTCTTTGCGAATTTTCATAAAGTATGAATGCGAACAGTACAACTGCCGAAACTAGAACATCATACCATCCGAACATAGAGATTCTACTTTGCCCGATTTCTCCAATCAGCGCAGCAAAGTCTAAACCATTCTCTTTCACCCAAATAATCAACTGGGAAAGTGGTAGAATCGTTCCAATGAAACACATCGCTAAATAAAACTGTTTCATCCTTGTTTCTTTCTTCTCAACTGTCGCATCTATGAAGACGCATAACTTATGAATGTCTTAAACAGCATTCATTTTCATTTTGAAACCAATTCAATTTACTTTTTTTTTAAATTTTGGAGAAATGATAAAAATTCATGAAATCATTCATAAAATTTATCAATTCGATGAAGATTCCCAGTCTCTCTTAACCCCTTTTGACGTTTCAATGAGTAACCCGGATTGGATGCCTTGAAAACTTGCCTTGTTTTTTGCATGAATTTCGAAAGACTTGTGTGGTTGGTTGCACCACGATAATACACTGAATAAGGGAGTCCATTATGGCTGCACCTGAATTTGATGATGAATTTGATGAAGAAGAAGAGGATGACGGTCTAGCCGAGGTTAGCGAAGACGATACAGATGTCGTCTTTGGAAATGGCCCCATCAACCGTCCTTCGATGGTGAATTTCATCAACAAATATCCTGACAGTGCATTACGCTTTCTCACCCGTCGGGATCTTGATGGTCGACCCGTTCGCTCTGAATTCGAACCGCTCTACGAAAAGTGGGCGGACCGTGGACTGATGAAAGGACGCGTCAAAAAATACATTTTGACGTTGATGGAATGGGATGATCTTCCCGATCGTCCTCTCCACGAGCTGGTTGGTGACATGAGGAATAAACTCGCCGAAATGAGATTGGCCGGAGAGGCGTGAACAAACGTCCGGGAGATGTTCTTCAATCCAACCGATGATGGGGTCTAAATTCCCAGTCTCTCAGATTCCTGAAACGAGCATTTTAGGGAAAAAATTGAATAACTTTCGGGATCAACCTGAAAAGGTGAAGGGCGAAACTTATTCTGAGGGGTTTTCCGGCTTTCCCTCAAACGTGAGGCTGAGACTGTTCATGCAATAGCGCTGACCAGTGGTTTCTCGAGGCCCATCGGGAAATACATGTCCCAGATGGCTTTTACAGCGTGAGCACTGCACTTCCACCCTGAGCATTCCATAGGAACGGTCTTCCAGTTCAATGACGCTTCCATCAATTGCCTGGTCAAAGCTGGGCCATCCTGAACCGGAGTCGAATTTCGTGTCACTTTCGAACAACTGATTCCCGCATCCCCGGCAGTTGTAATTTCCTTTGGAATAATGTTTGTTGTATTCCCCGCTCCAGGCACGTTCGGTCCCTGCTTCACGGAGCACATGGAATTCTTCCGGGCTTAAATGGCTAAAATCAAATTCTTCTGCCATATCACTGAGTTTCTTTTGTTTTGGTCGAATTTTTTTTCCGGGCAGTCGAGGTTTCTTTTTCCCAGAAATCGATCATCTCATCGCGGAAATGGAGTAAGCCTGTTTCGATCTCCTTTTCCTCAGTTAAAGATTGCGATTCCTCTTCAACCTCCGAGGTACTGTTTTCACTTCTGTCCATAATCCTTACTTTTTACGGAAATGATTGGGTTATTAGCTGAATAATCAGTTTTATCAGATCTTTATGGAAACATCATCATAACGAAATCGAAGGAACTTCACCACTATTTCCAACAAGAAGTGCTGGAAAAAAAGGAAAAAACGAGGTTAAGGAAGGGGTGAAAATTCAATTTTGGATTCAAATTGAGGCGAGTTTGATTGGTTTATTGGGAGTGAAATGAAACGGTCCAATGACTGGAACCTGTTGTTTCATTGATCCAAGAATGGTTTATCCCCTCTCAGGGTGACACGGTGCATGATACGGCGGTGCCCGTGGTAATCATTGACCGGATAATGCTGCATCCAGCGGTTATCCCAGAATGCGAGGGTTCCCGGGGTCCACTTGAAACGACAGCAGAATTCTGCACGGACCTGATGTTCGAAAATAAAGTCCAGCAGAGCCTTTCCTTCTTTTTCTGACAGTTCCAAAAATCCCTGGGTGTGAGCCCGGTTTACATAGATCGCTTTTGTTCCGGTTTCAGGATGGGTCCTCACGGCAGGATGGTTTGCGGAAAACTGTTCTGCCCGAAGTCCACTTCCGGATTCCTCAATCCTTTCACTGCGGGTGTTCATGACGGCGGGTTTCCCGGCAATGTTGATGGCTGTCAGTCCGCACAGCAGATCCTTCATGGCCTCCGAGAGCGATTCGTAAGCCAAAGCCTGGTTTGCGAACAGGGTGTCCCCGCCATGTTCCGGAACCTCCAACGCATAAAGTAAACTCGCCATCGGAGGGGTTTCCAGATAGGCGGTATCGGAATGCCAGATTCCGCCAAAATTCATCTCCTCCTGCTCCATCTTGGAAACTACGGTGACTTCAGGAAATCCCTCAAGGCCTTTCAATAGGGGGTAGGGCATTGTTTCCCCGAAAGCTTTTGCAACCTTTAGAAGTTGTCCGGGGTCGAGATTTTGGTTTCTGAAAAAAAGCACCCCATGTCGGAGCCAGATACGTCGAAGCCTTTTCGTTGTATCATCGGAAAGTGGGAAGGAGAGATCGAGTCCTTGAATTTCTGCACCTGCAGCATTGGTCAAAGGAAAAGTCTGAAAAACAGGAAGGGACATCAGGGAAGTATCTTTTTCAAAAGAATCTGAAAATAATCAGGCATGGCCAAAAAATTAGAATTTCGCGGACAAGATTCAAGTTGGATGATTCAAAACCATTTCTTGGGTTGTCTTCCCCAACCGTGTTTCTGTTGTAACAGAACCTAGTGTATAGATTCATCCTTCACCGTTCAACACTTCTGCCGACTTGCAAGAAGTCCTGAGATAGTAGAAATTGATGACTGTTTTGTGAAATCATTCAACTGAATATCAAGGGGATAACGTGCATCAGGATCCTTTCAACTGCCTTACTCAACTCAACTTACCCAACGCCGAAGCTCAATATTACAGCCTTCCGTCTTTGAAGGTGGAAGGATCCACCCCACTTGAAAAACTCCCTTTTTCGATTCGGGTACTGTTGGAACAGGCACTCAGGAATGTGGACGATTTCCAGGTCAATCAGGAAGACGTCCGGGCTCTAGCCTGCTGGAAGGCAGGGACCAAATCGGAACAGGAGATTCCCTTCAAACCGACTCGGGTAATTCTCCAGGATTTCACCGGGGTGCCTGCGGTGGTTGACCTAGCCGCCATGAGGTCTGCAATGATCGAGCTGGGAGGAAATCCGGATCTGATCAATCCCCGGGTGCCTGTCGATTTGATCATTGATCATTCGGTTCAGGTTGATGTTTCCGCCAGTCCGGATGCGGTCCAAAAGAACATGGAAATCGAATTCGAGCGGAATCGTGAGCGCTATCAGTTCCTGAAGTGGGGACAACAGTCATTTGAACAGTTCCGTGTTTTTCCCCCGGGTGTGGGGATTGTCCACCAGGTCAACCTGGAACATGTGGCCCAAGTGGTTCAAATGCGGGATGGCCTTTGTTTTCCCGATACGCTGGTTGGAACCGATTCTCACACGACAATGGTCAATGGTCTTGGCGTGATGGGTTGGGGAGTCGGCGGAATCGAGGCCGAATCAGTGATGCTCGGCCAGCCTGTTTCGATGTTGATTCCGGAAGTGGTTGGCTTTCGCCTCTTAGGGCAGTTACGGGAAGGGGTGACGGCGACCGACCTGGTTCTGAGGATTGTAGAGATGTTGCGTCAGAAAGGAGTGGTAGAGAAATTTGTCGAGTTTTTCGGGACCGGACTTTCTGCGCTGCCTCTTGCGGACCGTGCCACCGTGGCCAACATGGCTCCGGAGTATGGTGCAACTATGGGATTTTTCCCGATCGATTCTGAAACCCTGAATTACCTGAGAAATACCGGTCGGCCGGAAGAATTGGTCCAGAGGGTAGAGATCTATTCCAAAGAACAGGGACTGTTCCGAACCGAATCCACTCCTGATCCGGAATACAGTGACCTTCTCGAATTAAACCTGGAGAGTGTCGAACCCGCACTTGCAGGACCGAAACGTCCCCAGGACCGGGTTCCCCTGAACTCAATGCAGAGTACCTGGAAGAAGACCCTTCAGGCCCCGATGAAGGATCGTGGTTTTGAACTCGAATCTTCACAGCTTGAGTCCTCGGTAAATTTGAAAGATACGGGGGCTTCTCTCAAACATGGCTCAGTCGTGATTGCTGCCATCACCTCCTGTACTAATACCAGTAATCCTTCCGTGATGATGGCCGCAGGATTGCTCGCCAAAAAAGCCGTGGAAAGAGGACTACGTCCCAAAAATTGGGTGAAAACTTCTCTTGGTCCGGGATCCAGAGTGGTGACTGATTACCTTGATGCCGCAGGTCTGAGCCAGCCTCTGGAAGAACTCGGTTTTCACACGGTAGGTTATGGATGTACCACCTGTATTGGAAATTCCGGGCCGCTGGATGATGAAATCGTGAATGCAATTCAGGAAGGAAGCCTGGTCACCACTTCAGTCCTTTCCGGAAACCGAAACTTTGAGGGCCGTATCAGCCCCCATGTGAAAGCCAATTACCTGGCCAGTCCTCCTCTGGTAGTTGCTTACTCTCTGGCAGGTACGGTGGACATCGACCTCAATTCGGAGCCCTTGGGAAGTGATCCAAACGGCAATGAAGTCCTCCTAAAGGACATCTGGCCTTCTTCAGAAGAAATTGCTTCGAATATGGTAGTGCCGATCAGCATTCACCCCTCTGGAATACCATTGATGCTCCATCAGGAAGCGTTTATGAATGGGATGATGATTCGACCTACATCCAAAATCCACCGTTTTTTCAAGGCATGTCAATGGAGCTCAATGAGATCCAAGACATCAACAGCGCAAGGGTTTTGGTGAAGGTTGGAGATTCGGTGACGACGGATCATATCTCTCCTGCAGGTGCCTTTGCCCAGGATACTCCTGCAGGAAAATACCTCAGGGAACGTGGGGTTGAACAGAAAGATTTCAATTCCTATGGGTCACGAAGGGGGAATGACCGAATCATGACCCGCGGGACTTTTGCCAATGTTCGTTTAAGAAACCAGATAGCTCCGGAAACCGAAGGAGGATTCACCCGTCATCTGGATAGCGGAGAGGAGATGAGCATTTATGAGGCATCGCTGCGATACCGGGAATCAGGAACTCCATTGATCGTGCTTGCAGGAAAAGAATATGGAAGCGGATCTTCAAGGGACTGGGCAGCCAAAGGGACGTTCCTGCTTGGTGTCAAAGCGGTGGTGGCCACCAGTTATGAGCGCATTCACCGTTCCAACCTGGTCGGTATGGGAGTTTTACCACTCCAGTTCATCGACGGGGCGACCCATGAATCCCTGGGGCTGAGTGGAGAAGAGTCCTACTCGGTGATCGGTCTCAGTGATTCGATCCAGCCAGGACAGGAATTGATCCTGAAAGCCGACGGGAAAGAAATTCCGGTGCTCTGCCGTCTCGATACGCCAGTGGAGATTGAATACTATCGTAATGGTGGGATCCTGCACACCGTTCTTCGGAATTTTCTGAAGCAGAACTGATGAGACACAGGGATTGAAATGAGTGACGTCTTATTGCTGAACATGGATGGTCAGCCACTCACCCTCTGGCCCTTGAGTACGATTTCATGGCAGCAGGCCATCAAGGCTCATTTCCTGGGTAAGGTCAAGATCCTCAAAACCTACGATGACTGGATATGCCGCTCACAGCATTTGGCGATGCCCATGCCGAGTGTGGTGATGATGTCCCGCTACCGTCCCCATGCAGGAAAAGTCAATTTCACCCGCCGAAACATCTACCTCCGGGACGGTTTTAAATGCCAGTACTGCCTCAAAATTCTCAGCACGGAACAGTTAACCATCGATCACGTGATCCCCAAAAGTAGAGGCGGGGGAACCCGTTGGGACAATGTTGTGGCTGCCTGTCATCGATGTAACCTGCGAAAAGGGGCGAGCATCGAAAAGCCTGTAAAAAAACCCTACGAACCGAATTATTGGAAGATGGTCGAATTGGCCAAGTCCCTTCCGCTCAGAATCCCGGATCCGCAGTGGCAGGACTACCTGCAATGGCCTGAAGATCTGATCAAGGTTGTCCGGGCCAAAGCTGCTTAGTCCTTTCCCTAGAATTAAAGCATGCTGGTTTTCTGAAAAAAGCATGCTCCTTCCCTTCAAGAATCCACTTCGTAAATTTCGTTCTATCCCAGGAAGATTCTGGGATCTATAAAATCTTTATTGGAAAGAAATCCGATTTTTGAGTTGTTTCAAAATCAAGATTTTGAAACAAACCCATAAGGAGAGGAGGGACGCTTTTGTGTTCGTTGAAGTGAAAGATTTACGAAAGTATTAGGCTCGTTTTTAAGAAGAAAAAGCTCAGGGACTAAGTTTCCCGCCTTTCGAAATCCTTCATAAAATCAGCCAGAGCTTTCACCCCTTCCAAGGGCATCGAGTTGTATATCGATGCACGGATTCCTCCTACATCCCGATGTCCTTTAAGGGCATAGAGTCCTTCGTTCAGGGACTGTTTGAGGAATCTTTTTTCCATTTCATCGTCATCAAGGCGAAAGGTGACGTTGCAGATGGAACGGTTTTCGGGATCAGCCACCGCCTTATAAAGTTCAGAATCATCAAGCACATCATAAAGCAGTTTTGATTTTTCCCGGTTCCGTTGTTCCATGACTGCGACTCCACCCTGCTTTTCTACCCAACGAAGCATTTTCAAAGTGACGTAGATAGAAAAAACACTGGTGGTGTTGGCTAACGAACGTTGTTCATGGGCAAGCTGGTAATCCAGCAGTTTGGGAGTTTGAGGCAATGCCAGTCCCAGTAGGTCCTCCCGCACCAGGACCAATGCCAATCCTGACGGACCAAGATTTTTTTGCAGACCGGCATAGACCAGTCCGAACCTGGAGTAATCCTCTTTCCTGGAGAGGATGTCGGAAGTTGAGTCACTGACGAGGGGCACCTTCCCGGTATCGGGATATTCCTGCCATTGGGTGCCGTAGAGGGTGTTATTGGAAGTCAGATGGACGTAACTCGTTTCAGGATCCAGGACTTCCTCCCATTCAGGAATTTTCTGGAATCCCAAAGGCTTTCCATCAAGAGCAACCCGGGTGCTTCCGAATTTCCGCGCTTCTTCTTCAGCAAGCACACCCCATTTTCCGGTGATCAGATAGACTGCCGAGCGTTTTTCTTTCCTGGCCATTAGGTTCAGCGGAACGGCAGAGAATTGCATCTGAGCTCCGCCATGCATGAAAAACATGACATGGCTCGAACCCAACCCGGTCAGTCTGCGGAAAATGCTTTCGGTTTCTTCCAAAATCTCCAGAAAAGGTGGGGCGCGGTGACTGATTTCGATGATGGAGGCTCCATGACCCTGGTAATCGAGCATTTCCTGCTGCACTTCTTCCATCACTTCGGTGGGCAGCATCGCCGGGCCGGCACCAAAATTATATACCCTTTGGCTCATTGAATGATTCTTCTATTGAGGTTTACTGTCTTCTTCCAGCCACTCATTCAACAGCCGACGGGCTATTGAATCCCTGCGGGGCAGGCGGAACGTTTGATCTTCCGGGGATTGCTTCAATTCCTCCCTGGAAAACCAACGTGCCGATTCAAGTTCTTCGGTGTTTACCTTAACGGTCTGACCAGCTAGGGCGCTGCAACGGAATCCAAGCATCAGGGAAGCAGGAAACGGCCAGGGTTGGGATGACTGGTATTCTGGCCTTTCAACTTCGATCCCGGCTTCTTCCCTGACTTCACGTACCACTGCGTCTTCCAGGCTTTCTCCGGGTTCGACAAAACCGGCCAGGATCGAATGCATTCCTGCCGGCCAGCGTGACTGTCTCCCGAGAACCACGCGGTCGCCGTCTTGGACGAGCATGATCACGGCCGGGTCGGTTCTTGGAAACTGGGAAAATCCACAGGATCCGTTTAAACATTTTTTTTGATGCCCCGCATCCAAAATCCGGGTTGCTTCACCGCAACGGGGACAGAAGCGACTGGATTGATGCCAATGACACATTCCTCGCGCGTATGCCAACAGTGCCCCTTCCTCCGGGGGAAGCAGGCCAGCCAGAGACCTTAGGTCTTCAAATTTTCCTTCCAGGGAGGCCGGAGGATTTTGAAGTTCGGAGCAATCGTAAGCAAAATAGGCTTCTCCATCCAGCATGCCCAGAAAAATACATTCATCCGGGTCGGCATGTATGTCTGTCGAGAATCTCGGGAAAAGGGCTTCTTGACGGTCATCCCCCCGAATCAGATTTTTCCCCTGCCAGAGGGGGATGCAGCTACTTTTGCCCGGACGCAGTTTTTTCTGAATCCAGTCAGGTTCCCTGCGCAAATGGGCGGCACGATCTAGCCTGATGCTGGAGTAGGTGTTCACTTCAAATAATCTGCTTTCAGGAACGCGGCCTCAATACCAGAGTGGCCTTGACGCTTTCTTTGCGGTTGTCACGGATGTAATCAAGGGTGATCACTTCTCCGGCTTTGCGAGTTTCAATCTGTGCCGCCAGTTCTTCCATCGTTCTCACCGGCTGTTGGTTCACATGGGTCAGGATATCTCCGCCCCAGGGGACCTGATACCTACCTACCACCACCTGCCGGGTTGCGCCGCGTAAACCTGCTTTCGCTGCAGTTGCTCCACGCACGACCCTTGAGATCAGCATCCCTTCCGGGATGTCGAGTCCCAACCTTCGGAGGTAGACGGTTGGAATCGGTTCCACTCCGAGCCAGGGTCTGCGCACATAACCGTATTTGAGGAGATCCGGAATGATGCGTTTGGCAGTGTTGCTCGGAACCGCGAATCCAATGCCGACACTTCCCCCAGCTCCGATGATGGCAGTATTAATGCCGATCACCTTACCTTCCGAGTCCAAAAGGGGGCCTCCGGAGTTTCCGGGGTTGATCGCTGCATCGGTCTGGATCACCCCTTCGATCTTTCTTCCGTTCCGGGCTTCGATGGTTCTGCCGAGAGCACTGATGATTCCGGTGGTCAGGGTCAGTCTCAGGCCGAAGGGATTTCCAAGTGCAAGTACCTTCTGCCCCACCCCGATATCACTTGAATCGGCAAAACTGAGCACGCTGTATTGGTTGCTTGGCGCATCGATTTTGAGAACCGCAAGGTCATTGTTGGGGTCGGTCCCAATC
>LNZD02000100.1 GCA_001469005.2 SAR324 cluster bacterium lautmerah10 | reverse complement strand
AAATATTGAATAAAAAATCCATCATTTCCTTTCTAACGATCCTGGGATTCTGAACATGGAAATCACTGTACTGAACTAAACTTCATTTGCGAATTGGGTTTCGTCCAGATCTTGGATTGAAATCCATCCAAAAACCAGCACCCAAATTCATTTTCCTGAATTGAAGCAGAAGGTTGAGGTAGAAATTAAGACAAAATTTCCATCGGGGAAACGCTGCGATGTTCCAAATCGCTGAGCAAGGCCGCATCAAGGATTCTTTGAATGAACGCGCCTTCCTGGAAATCAGGGAAAGCACTTTTTCCCTCGGCAATGGCATCGATGAATTGACCTGTCATCCACCCTTCTTTTCGGAAAACATCACGGTAGGTGTCATGGACTTTGTCACGCCGGACCCGGCCCCAGATCCGTTCAGGGATCTCAAGCACTGAGACGGGGCCTTCACCAACCCTAGTTCCTGAAATCTGCTGGGTCTGATCCCAGTCATTGTAACTATGGAGCGTTCCATCGGAGCCATGAAACTCCATCTGGTGGATTTGGGAAAAAGGAGTGGGTTCGTAGGCTAAAGTACTGGCGTGGACAACGCCCTGAGCCCCGTTTTCAAACTTCAGGCAGATCAGTGCCGTGTCGTCTGCTTTGGGATATTCCATTCCATCAGGGTCCAGATTTGGGCGATTTACCAGTCGGTCCAATTGCGCACGGACCTGGACTATTTCTCCAAACAGTAGACGGGCGATGTAGAGAAAGTGGGAGCCAATGTCACCGAGGGCTCCTGTTCCGCCTCGTCGGGTGTCAAACCGCCAGAGGTAGCCCGGCTTTCTTCCTCCACCTCCGTAATATCGCATGTTCAGGTGGTAGGGTTGGCCCAGGTAACCATCCATGATCAGTTCCCTCAAATAGCGGGTGGCCGGCATGAAACTGTAGGTGAAAGGAACCATGCTGACAACTCCCTGTTCCTTGGCCTTGGCGGCCATTTTTGCGGCTTCTGGAAAATTGAGACCAAGAGGTTTTTCACAGAGTACGTGAAGTCCGCGTTCCAGGGCTTTCAGGGTCAGCGGACAATGAGAGTCATTTCCGGTGGCAACAATCAGGGCATCGATTTCAGCCTTTTCAATCAATTCCTCTGCATTTTCATAATTTTTCCGGATTTCCCAACGTGAGGCGAAGGCCCGGGTGGTTTCAGGATTTCTCCCGGCGACGGCCTCAATCGAGGCTTTGGGGTGATTTTTCAAGGCAGGAAGATACATTGCGTCTGCCCACCAACTTGTTCCAAGAATTCCGACTCTGACTTGCTCCATCATGGTTCCTCAAAAAATATCCGGTTCCCGGGTTTCACCGGGTGTTCCGAGTAGAAAATCAAAATCGCAGCCGAGATTTGCCTGGCTGACGTGTTCCTGGTAAAGCCTCGCAAATCCTCTCCGGTATCGGGACTCCGGGGCCTGCCACCGGTTTTTTCTTTCTTCCAGTTCATCAGATTCGACGAGCAGGTCCAGTTTTCGTGCTTCGACATCAAGTTCGATCAGGTCCCCGTCCTCAACCAGAGCGAGGGGGCTGCCGAGGGCGCTTTCGGGGGAGACATGTAGGATGCAGGCACCGTAACTCGTTCCGCTCATGCGTGCGTCTGAAATACGGACCATGTCACGGATTCCCTGCTCCAGCAGTTTTTTGGGAATCGGCAACTGTCCCCATTCCGGCATTCCGGGAGCCCCGACAGGTCCCGCATTTTGGAGGATCAGGACTGAATTTGCATCGACCTCAAGATCATCGGAATCAATGCGGTTTTTGAGGTCCTGGTAATTTTTGAAAACCACAGCAGGTCCCTTGTGTTTCCAGAGCCTTTGTTCGGCGGCAGTAGGTTTAATCACTGCTCCATCCGGAGCGAGACTGCCGCGCAGGATGGCCGTTCCTCCGGATCGCTGCACAGGATTGTCCAGATTGCGGATGACATCCTTTTCATAAATTTCTGCATTCCTGATGTTTTCTCCAAGACTTTTCCCGTTTACCGTTACAGCCTCGAGATGAAGGGATCCCTCCAATTGCTTGAGGAGAGCCCGCAGTCCTCCTGCGTAGTAAAAGTCCTCCATCAGGTATTTCCCGGAAGGTCTCAGATTGAGAAGCAACGGGATCCCTGCGGAAACTCGATCAAAACTTTCCAGGTTGAGCGGAATTTCGGAACGTCCTGCCAGGGCTGTGAGGTGGATGATCGCATTCGTCGAACCGCCAATGGCCATGTCCACCATGATCGCGTTTTCATAGGCTTGCATGGTTAAAATTTCCGAAGGAAGAAACTGCTCCCAAACCATTTCTACAATCCGCCTGCCGCTGAGGGTGCACATGCGCTGATGGGACGCATCGACTGCCGGGATCGAGGAGGCTCCGGGAAGGGACATTCCCAAGGCTTCAGCGAGGGACATCATGGTTGCGGCGGTTCCCATCGTCATACAGGTTCCTGGGGAACGGGCAATACCGTCTTCGATTTCGTTCCAACTGTCTTCATCCAGATTGCCGGCACGCCTTTCGGCCCAGTATTTCCAGACATCGGTCCCACTGCCCAAGGTTTCTCCGCGCCAGTTTCCGCGAAGCATTGCCCCGCCAGGCACATAGATCGAAGGCAGGTTCATGCTGATGGCGCCCATCAACACCCCTGGTGTCGTCTTGTCGCATCCTCCCATCAGGACTGCGCCGTCGATGGGATAACTCCGCAATAATTCTTCCGTTTCCATGGCGAGAAAGTTGCGGTACATCATCGTGGTCGGTTTCATCAACTGCTCCCCGAGCGAGAGGGCAGGTAATTCTACAGGAAAACCGCCTGCTTCCAGGATCCCGCGTTTGATGTCCTGAACCCGTTGGGGAAAATGGGTATGACAGGTGTTCATCTCGTTCCAGGGGTTGATGATGCCGATCACTGGCCTGCCTTTGAATTCGTCAAGGTGCAGTCCCATCTGCTTCACACGGGAACGGTGTCCGAAAGACCGCAAGTCATCCGGGCCAAACCAGCGCATGCTGCGCAACTCATCTGCAGTTATTTTTTTAACGGACATGGTTTTAGAGAAAAATAGGATCAGAAAAATCTGAATGTGTGCTTATTTTTAATCAAAAGATTATTGGAAAAATCCGTAGAATAGTCAAAATGCCGGTCGATGAGGCGAAGCTCCATTTTCAGCCGGGGAATGGCTTTCCAGATTTTTGATTTAGGAGATAATTTATCTATTGCTATTCAAAAACAGTTTGGATATCGTCATTGATCTCGTTGGGCCTTGCTTCAGCACATGGAGTGTCGGTTCAAACAAGAAGTCTGACGGGTTGAATTTTTAAACTTTGTCGGATTTCTTATGGAACGTGAACTTTATTTACCGATTGCACTGGTCTGGCTGATTGGCAGCATTGCTTTCAGTTGCATCGCCTGTTTGACCTGAACCCCAAGGTTCTCGGAAGCGATTTCGACTTCCGATTGATCTCAATAACCTCCAGTTTTAGGGATGGATTATCCGGAATGTGAAATCTGTTCCAAGCGGGTCTCCCGGATCCGACTTAATACTTGTTACCGGTGTCGTAAAATCATTTGCCGCACCTGTTATTCCAAAAGCAAAATCTCTTTCAACAAGAAAAGGACGATCTGCCGGCAATGTGAAGGTGCCTACAATTAAATCCCCTTTAATCTCTCTAGA
Organism: SAR324 cluster bacterium lautmerah10; assembly: GCA_001469005.2. GTDB lineage: Bacteria > SAR324 > SAR324 > SAR324 > NAC60-12 > UBA1014. The sequence continues at coordinate 6,848 of LNZD02000100.1, read as the reverse complement.
ATTCTTCGGTCCTAAAAAATGATCCGGGAATCATGACGTTTTGGGGCGTGATACCAACTGGTAAAGTTTGGCATCGATAAACAGATCGAGCAGGTCCTGATCCACATGCTTGTCTTTGGCTTCAAAGCCCAGGATGTTCAGCGCTCTTTCCGGAGGCATCGATTTTTTGTAAGGACGGTCCCAGGCGGTCAAAGCATCATAGATATCGGCGATCGTCATCATCTTGGCCTGGACTGGAATTTGATCCGCATTCAGTTTTCTGGGGTAACCACTGCCGTCCAGTTTTTCGTGATGGGCATAGGCAATGTCCGGAACACGGGAAAGTTCGTCAGACCAGGGAATGATGCTCAGAAAATTGAACGTATGGGTGACATGGGATTCAATTTCCTGGCGGTCTTTTTCATTCAGTGATCCTTTCGGAACCGATAGCGACCCCACTTCAAAACCATTCAGGTAGGGGGTTTGGATTCCTGAGGGATGCTGAAACAGTTTGCGGCCGATATCCTGGAGCCGTTCAAACCCTCCCTGGGCCAGCACGGTGGGTTCGTTGGCCTTGATGATGAATTTCAGGGCGTCATCCAACTCATCAAGTTTTTCTTTCAGTTCCTGGGAATGATTCCCGTATTTCGCCAAGGCATCTTCCTTGGATTCCGCCATGAAGTATTCAAGCTGTTTTTTGGTCATTTCCAGTTCGATACCCTGGCGGATCATGCGGAAGCGGTCCATCACCGCCTGCTCTTCTTCAGGATAGAGTTTCTTGGATTTGACCAGGACCCGCTCCTGGACTCCGATTTTTCCAAAATCATGGAGCAGGGAGGCATAGCGAATTTCGTTCATCTGGTCATGGGTAAAACGCAGGGAGCCAAAGGGTCCGCTATCCAGTTGATGGGCTGCTTCGGCCAGAGCGATGGTCAAGGTCGCGACGCGGCTTGAATGACCGGAAGTGGTGGGATCTCTTGATTCGATGGCCTTAACACTGGCATTGATGAATCCATCGAACAGGATCTGGATCGAATCGAAAAGTTCTGCGTTTTCAAGAGCGACCGCAGCCTGGGAGGCAACGGACTCCATTGCCTTGGCATCCGATTCTTCAAAGGCTTGAACCGCATCATCCACACTTTCAATGCCATCAAGGATTTGATCTACATCATTTTTGCAGTTGATCAGTTGGATCACCCCAACCGCCTCTTGCCGATGGTTGAACATCGGAACGGTTAAGACGGAACGTGTTGTGTAATTGTATATCCGGTCAAATTCCTGACCGTACCATTTGATCCCGGAATCAGGTGGTATTTGATAAACATCTTCGATGTTGATAGAGGTGCGTTTCAGGATCGACTGTCCTAAAAGTGAGTGCTTTGGTTCCTGAATGCTGAGGACATGTTCCTGGGAAACATCCCTGGAAGTCATGTTCAGTACCTGAAGTTTCAGTTCCTTGTTTGCAAAAAAATCATCAGCATCGGCGTCATTTTCCGGAATTGGTTCAAGCAGGTAGAGGGCGCCTCCATCGGCAGAAGTCAGACGTATCGATTTGGAAACCACCAGATGCAGCAGTTTTTTTAAATCCCTTTCGCTGGAAAGGAGCAACCCGATTTCATTCAACTCCTTCATCTGTTGCTCACGCCGTTTGATCCTGGAATCCATCAAAGACATTTCACGTCTTTTTTCAAGCCTGTGAAGACACTGTTGGAAAAGATAATTCCAGCGTCTTTTACTGATGGTGGCAGGGTTGACCCAGGCCATGACCACCTCAGAACTCGGAAGCGTTTTCCCGGTTTCACCATCCAGAAGGAATACTCCTGTAGTTAATTTCTGGGGAATTTTGAATTGGCGCCAACTTTCGAATGCTTCTTCATGAAGAACAACCAATTGGATGGCATGGCCGCATTCCATCATTTTTGGAGAAACCGTTTGGTAATACTCGCAGGTCAGTTCCTGTTTGATTCCTTCAGGGATCTGGAAAAGAGGATTTTCCCTCAAATCTTCTGGAATCAGAATGTGACATGTAAAGGGTGTTTTCATCAGGACTTGTCTTTATGTAGGAATGAACCCTTCATCGTAGTGGAGCTGAAGAATTTGGAAAGGTTCATTGAGATCAACCGATTGAAGCTTGTCACAGTTTCGAAGCTTGCGCAAGGGACAGTGATTCGTATGGGAAATGCAAGAATTTCCTCTCTATTTTAACCCATCGAATCATCTATGGATAAACAAAATTTCCTCATTGGAGAATGCTATCATCTTTAAAACTGCTTGAAGAACCTGCATGCTTTTGTTCTCTTTGAAGGAACATATCTTCAGAAAAAAATGAAATGAAATGGAATCGTGAAGATTTAAAGGCTTGGAGCAAAATCCCAACCCGCTGGATGGATGATGACATCTACGGTCATGTCAATAATGTTGTTTATTATTCCTATTTCGATACGGCGGTCAACGGCAACCTGATTCGGGCAACAGGACAAGACATCCGCAGTCAGGATGCAATCGGGATCGTTGTTGAAAGCGGATGCACCTTTCATCAGGAGCTGAGTTTCCCGCAAGTCATTGAAGCAGGACTGCTTGTGGAAAAGATTGGAAACAGCAGTGTTACCTACCGAGTTGGACTTTTCATTGAAGAGGACTCGGAACCTGCCGCTTCAGGGCATTTTGTGCATGTCTATGTCGATCGTGAAAATCGCAGGCCTGTCCGAGTCCCTGAAAACATACGTCAAGCGCTAAGGCCGATTATGCTTGAGGACTGAGTATTTTTTTCATGATTTGAAAAAATTAGTTAAAAACCTTCCAGATGCGGACGCAGTTCCTTTTTATCCGTGATTCTTTGTTCCAAAAGCAATCCGGCAGTTTCCTTCATTCCCCGAAAATACACTCCTTCGATTCCTTCCAATAAAGCCGGACCGCTGACATTTTCCCGGATTCGATCTCTAAGCTCCTGATTTAAATGCAGGATTTCATAAAGCGGGGTTCTTCCGTGGTAACCTGTTCCACGGCAGTTTCTGCAGTTTTTCTCTCTCCGGTGATGTCGGCAGAGTCGGCGGACTAATTTTTGGGAAACGATCAGGTTCAGTGTTTCAGAAAGCAGGTCTGCGGAAATACCGAGGTTTTTTAAACGTTGGATGACCGTCAATGCGTCTCGGCTATGAAGGGTGGTGAGGACAAGATGTCCTGTCAATGCCGCTTTTACAGCAATTTCAGCGGTTTCTTCATCCCTGATTTCACCAATCAGGATCACATCAGGATCTTGCCTCAAGGCTGCACGAAGGGTTTTGGAAAAGTCGAGATCCTGATCGGGATCAATCGAGATCTGAGTGATTCCGGGAAGCTCATATTCCACCGGGTTTTCAATGGTCAGGATGTTCCTTGAGGGAGAATTGATGAGGTTCAGCATCGCGTAAAGGGTCGTGGTTTTACCGCTTCCTGTGGGGCCGACCATGATCACCATCCCGCTCGCGGCACGGCATGCATTTTTTAGCACGCTCAAATCCTCTTCAAAAAAACCCAATGCCTCCAGATTGTGGGTGACGGGAATCTGGTCCAACAGCCTCAGAACCATTTTCTCCCCTTTTTGAGCTGGAATGGTCGATATCCTGAGATCGAAATGGCTGTGGTTTTTGGCAAGGTAGGAATAGTGACCATCCTGTGGCTGTCTCTGAACAGCTATATCCATGTCTCCCAGTATTTTCATTCGGGAGAAGATCTGGGGACTCAGTTCCTTAGAAAGTTTTCCCATCTCCTGAAGCACACCGTCGATTCTGAAACGAACCCTGAGAAAATCCTTTTGGATTTCCAGGTGGATGTCTGATGCATTAAGGTTGATGGCTTTTTCAAGCAACCGTTGGATCAGCGAGGAAACGGTTTCCTTCGATTTTTCATCAGGGAGTTCTCCTTTTTCGAGGAGACTGCTGATCTGATCCCGGGATGCAAGATACCAGTCTAGGTCTTCCCCGTAGTGAAATTCGAATTTTGAGATATCGAGCCAGTTTGAATTGATTCCAAGCAGCGCGCCATCCCTGTTTCCTGAAAGAATGGGGAGGATCTGAGTGGCTTCAAAAATGGTTTTCACCTGATCAACTTCAGGTCTTGTTTTTACCACCTGGGAAGCTTCCGAGAGTATTGGGATGCCGTACCGTGAAGAAAATAGCTTCAACAGTGAGTCTTCGTCCAAAAGATTCATTTTGGATAGCCGTTGAACCTGTCCCATGTCGGACTTGACCCGGGAATTCTCGTTTGCTGAAGCTAGCACTTGAGGGTTCAGCAGGTTTTCTTCACAAACTCTTTCGATCAGTCTCATGTTCCCTAAACAGGAATAGATCCTGTTTTATGAATATTCAGAAAACGGTATTTAATGGCTGAATCAACCAGCCGGTTACGAATGAACGTAACGGCCCTGCAGGAGAGAGAATGGTTTTGGTTCCTGGGGTCAGGGAACCAGGGTGACCCGGTCTGGATAGCGCAGGTCGATGCTTTTGATTTCCGGATGTTCTTTGATCAGGCCGGGGAGCAGTTCTTCCAGCCTTTTTAAACGTTCGGCATACTGATCCCGGCCTAACTGAACCAGCACCGGTGAACTGAGTGGTTTTAGACTCAAGTCTTTTTGCGCCACCTCCTTCCCCGATTCTTCTGCACTGAATCTCCAGCGCATCATCAGGTTGAGAGGGTCAGTCAGATCCAGTACCAGCCCCTTGGTACTAGACAAGCTTGGCAACAAAGGAGGAAGGTCCTCTAGATTTCCGGCTGAGGAAGGTTGAGTTTTTTCAGCCCATGTTCCGACGGTTTCTAAAAACTGAAGGCCTCTTTCGAGTGCCAACGAATTCCATTTGACTCCGGAAGTGATGCCCGGATCAGAAAGTCCTTTGATCCGGGGGAAATCACGAAATTCCGGGGTAGCAATGACTCCTGCTGGAATCGATTTCAGTACAAGTTTTTCACGGTTCAGCAGCCAGTATTTGTCTGGGAGGTATTGATTTGGATCAGATTTTTCTACCAGCACGAAAGGATCCTGCTCGAAAAGCACCAGATGCAGGCTGCCTGGAAATTCTCTGCGGACATCCACTTTTTTTACAATAGGGTGGCTCTTTATGCGGCTTGCGACCAGGTAAGGGTCTAAGTCTGCGAGTAATATTCCGGGTTGCAGCCCGCTGATTTTAAGGACTTCGGCAGGCTCGAGCAGTTGGTTGCCGCTGATTCGCACATCTTTCAAGGGCTGCTGGAAATAACTCCAACCGAGATAGGCCGTGCCTCCACTGAGCCAGAGCATTCCGGACAGGATCAGCATGCCGAAAACTTTGCGAATCCCATTCCTCAGCTTCAGTCTCAGCAGCTCTGGTTCAGGATGCTCCTTGAATGGATTGCGGAAAAAAGAAATCAGTTTCCTGCGGGGCCGGTCCTTGAGGACACTGGATTTTGCCTGGATGAAAGTACTTCCGCGGTCTTTACGGACACTGATGGAACTGGAACGTTGTCTGCGGTAGGGGGAGCGCCTGCTGCTATGTTGTTTCCAGTCCTGCATAATGCTTCGGTTCCGATTTGGAAAAGGGTTGTTTATTTCAACATAACACTTACTGCAGGATTTGCACCTCAGGAATCAAATCAATCTTATGATCCCTGTAGACCTGCTCCCGGACCTCGTCCATCAACCCGAAAATATCATCCGAAGCGGCATCACCCAGATTGACAATGAAGTTCGCATGTTTGGGGCTGACCTGAGCCCTTCCGCGAACTTTACCTTTCAATCGGCTTAATTCAATCAGCCTTGCCGCATAATCCTGGGGAGGATTTTTAAAAACAGATCCGCAGCTTGGCTGGTTGTAGGGTTGTTTCTCCATCCTAAAGCGCTGACACTCCAATAATGTTTGTTTTACCTGTTGAGGGTCTTCCTCAGCAAGCTCAAAGGTTGCAGAGGTTACGACTCGGCCCTGTTTGGCGTCAAGTTCTGAAAAACGGTAGGCGAACTGAAAAGCGTCACGTTGATCCTGATGGACGATACCCTCCAGATCCATCCAGCGGATGCTTCGGACAAATTCGCAGGTTTCTCCACCATGGGCTCCTGCATTGGTGGCTACGGCTCCGCCGATGGTTCCCGGAATACCGATCATGAATTCCATCCCGGACCACCCCTGACTAACGCATCGTTGTGCAAAAGTCACATCAGCCAGTGCTGCTCCGGCACAGACGGTTTGCGGATGCTCTTGGGGCTGCCAGCTTTTAAAATCCCCCGTGAGGTGAAGGATCACTCCTTCCCAGATTCGGTCATGAATCAGCAGGTTGGATCCTTTCCCAATCAGGAACCACGGAATATCATTTTTGTTTAAAAAGGGGAGCAGTCTGGCTAAGTCTTCCTCGGTTTCAACATCGACCAGACCACGTGAAGGCCCGCCAATTCTCCAGGTATTGAATCGTTTCAGGGATTCATTCCAGCGGACCCTTGAACCGAGTTTCAAATCTTTTAAAGCAGGGGCCCATTCCGGAATTTTGTTTTCATCATTCATGCCGGATCATTCCAGGTTTCAATAGGCGATCCGGAATGCAGCCCTTCGAGGTCATAATATTTCCGAATGACCGGATGGAAGACGTGAAGGATCACCTCACCATAATCCAACAGGATCCAGTTGCCTTCTCTTTCTCCTTCAACCCCCTGGGGACGGATACCGGTTTTTTTCAGCGATTCCAGAACACGCTCCGCGATGCCTCTGGAATGAAGATGAGACCTTCCTTCACAAATCAGAAGCAGGTCCGTCAGGGATGATTTCCCCTGCAAATCAATACGGCATACTTGGAGTGCTTTGGCTTCCTGGAGTTGTTCCAGGATAAGGTCTGACAGGACTTTTGGGGTGCGGTCCTTTTCTTCAACAGAG
>LNZD02000099.1 GCA_001469005.2 SAR324 cluster bacterium lautmerah10 | reverse complement strand
CTCTATTTCATTCGGCAAACTCCACGAAGACTCTTTTGTTCCATTCAGTAATTCTCTTCTATGAGAAAAAGAACGCTTCTTGATCTCTAGAATTGTGCTTCTGAGCATCAAAAACTCTTTTGAACTCAAATTCACATTCTCTACATCAAAATACTTTCTGAGAAGATTGAGAATGCTTTGATCTATTTTGGAGATTGCTTTCTTGTGATTCGTTTTCAGATTATTTTCAAACCGCATCTCTTGATTATTCACACTCTCTATGGCGCTTGAAACAGCAGAAGGATCAAAGACATTCGTGTTCGTGTAAGTGAATTCAGCATGACGATACATCTTTGCGAGTTCTTGCTTTGCGAACTCTTTCACTATCGTCATCGTCAGAGATGCCATGTGTCCTTCTCGATATGCTTGAAATAGATTCTGAATGAATTGATTCAATTTTCTTGCTCGTGATTGAGCAATCCTATGAATACCAGTAGAGAGAGAAATTTCAAGAGACTGTTGAATCAAAACTGACTTCAGATCAGTCGGAGCGATGATGCGGTTATGATAAACAGAGGAGGTTTTGCGTTTGACGAGATGCTTGCATGACATAACAAACCTCACTTTGTGAGTGTTTTGTGTTAGTCAAGCGAGTTGTCTTCTGAATTGGTGGAGATGATGCTCAGAAATGAGCAATCATATCAATAAGATAAAAACGTTTTGGTGGAGGTGGCGGGAGTCGAACCCGCGTCCTGCGGAGTTTTCATGCAGGCTTCTACAAGTTTAGTCGGAAGTTATATGTTTTCTCCGGAGGTTTTGGCATCCGACCTCCTCACTCCGGAACACCGCCTGAGGTTTCATTGAAATGGTGGCGGACCACGTCAACTGAGCCCGGATTGGATCACACCCTCAACCACGTCCTAGGCCAACCTGGCTGAGCGCGCCCGCATCAATCAGGCAGCGAGAGCTGCGCTGGCGGGAGTGTAGTCTGCGTTGTTTGCAGCTAACTTTTTTGATGGTCGTTTTTACGTGGCCACGATCATCACCCACGACTTGCTACCTGTCACTTCCACTCGCAATCGAATTCCGGAACACCCCCACAAATGGAAGGAGATTAAGGTTAATTCGGTTTCCGGAAAGATACAAGAGATAGGGGGATTTCTGTATCGGAGAGGGGTTGTTGTTTCCGGTTTGGGGTATGAGGAGGCATGATTTTCATTGCATCTTGGAGGTCTTTTTCAATCCATTCTGCAATGATCTCGCGGCAATGGTTTTCACCACGGAATAAAGGGGAAGACTGGGAAGTCAGGTTTTTTTTCTGATGATTCCCCAATTTTCGAAGCGATGCGAATGGTAGTGGATTTCCTGAAATTCAGGCTGGGTTGGCGATTTTTTCTGATTCTTCCCTGGTCAGACCTTCCACAACAAAAAAATCGGTTTCAGAAAGTTCCTGTCTGATTTTTTTCCAGGGGGCATAAGCATCGGAGGAATACCAATTTTCGAATGATTCCATGGAAGGAAATTCGATGACCACGAGTCGATGAAGCACAGGCTGACCTTCGATGATTTTTGTCTGTCCTCCGCGTACCCTGTAGCGTCCTCCGTATTCAGTGATGGTCCGTGCGGCGTTTTCCAGGTACCCACTGTTCCGGTACTTTTCAAAATCCCTGATATCGATGTTGCCGATGCAGAAAACGCTCATGTTGGCACCTCGGGTTTATGTTTTGAAAATTTTATGGAGCAATCAACTTCATTTGATTCAGGATTCGTCGTTATTGGAAACGGAAAAGTTCTCCAGATGTTTTTGCAACCGGTCAAGAAATGCTGTTTCTTTTTCTGCTTCCTCTTCGCTGATGGAATCCAGGAGTTTGTTTGATGGTGCCAAAGAAAGCTGAAGTCCGAGCTTGGTCTTGAAATGATTGGCGACCGTCCCATCGGTGGATAGGGCATCAACATGTTTTTTCAAGGTTTCTTCATCCATCGCAATCATCAGAGATCTTTCTTTGAGCATCGAATTATTTCAGTTTAGGGTTTGAGTGCTTCTTCTGTTTCAGAATTTATGGATTTGTTTTCACGATTCGAAAGACTTCAGAGTCTCAAGAAGTTTGGATTGAATTTGACATAACTTAAGGATTGAAAGAAACACTTTCAAGAAGCACTTGCATTATGATTTGAATATTTTGGGGAGCGGAACCGTTGCCTTTGATGACTGATGTTCCTGGCATGGGTCAACTTGACATCTGGCACGCAGGGTCAATAATAGATTGTTTGAATTTACTCCTATAAGACGTTGTATACACTCAGCCCTGGCCAGGACCTATAGTTAATGAAACGTGGCTCCAAGCTGACCACTATCGTGTCTACGATGTTGGTGGTTTTGATGATTCTGCTGATTGTTTACACCGGGTCACGCTATGACGAACTGAAGGAAGAATTGGCCATCAGGCAAATGCATTTTTTGAATCAGCGTCCAGCTGAAATTTCGCAATAATTTATCCAGAGAACCTTCCATGGAACTTACACTGAATCGAATCAGTCCTGAAAACCAAAAAAATCCTCCTGCTAGCATGGAAGGCGTGGTTTTCGGAACCGTTTTCAGTAACCACATGTTTTCCATGGTTTGGGATGATGGTATGGGGTGGCATGATGCCGAGATCAAACCCTACCAGCCTTTGGTGCTCGACCCCTCCACCATCGTTCTTCATTACGGGCAGAGTTCTTTTGAAGGTTTGAAGGCTTACCGCAACCCTTCAGGGGGGATCAACCTTTTTCCTCTACATCCGGCCTACCAAACTGGCAACCCAGGAAGCATTGGGCCTGAAGGTCTCCTCAAAATATCTTTTTTATATCATCCTCAGTCCGGTTGGACCTTATTATCCCGAGGGGTTCAACCCGGTTAAAATCGTCGTCTCCGACCAGTATGTCCGCGCCACCCCGGGGGGCGTCGGAGAAGCGAAAACGGCAGGGAACTATGCCGCGTGCAACCTTGCTGAAAAACAAGCTCAAGCTCAGGGTTTTACCCAGGTTCTCTGGCTCGATGCTGTTGAAAGAAAGTACATCGAAGAAGTGGGTTCGATGAACATTTTCTTTGTCATTGATGATGAAATTGTCACTCCTCAGTTAAACGGCACCATTTTGCCTGGGATCACCCGCAAGTCGGTCCTGGAATTGGCACGGCATTGGGATCTGAAAACCAGTGAACGCCGGATTTCCATCGATGAGGTTCTGGAAGGTCTTGAATCCGGCCGTGTCAGTGAAGTCTTCGGTGCCGGAACCGCAGCCGTGATTTCCCCTGTTGGACTCCTGCATTACCGAGGACAATCCTCCCAGGTCGGAGATGGTCAAACCGGTCCCGTTGCCAAACGTTTTTTCCAACACCTCACCGCCATTCAATACGGTCGGGAAAACGATCCTTTCGGGTGGGTTGAGACATTCTGATAGAGTTGCATTCGCAACTACTTCATTCATTTAAAATTGAATAAATTAATGAGGAAAAGGTATTATTCTGTTTTTATAATTATTTTTTTCTTATTACTTTTTTCGAATTCCTGCCAAAAAAATTCTTCAAGTAGTTCCGGTTCAAACAGTAATTCAGGTGGAACTCAAACGAGTAATGATGATCCGGAGGATTGTACTACCCCCCCAAACTTAACAGCAACCAAGAAAATTCCTCTTCTTGTAGTCAGGGTACAGTATGCCAACGCAACTTTTCAAAGCAATGCCTCAACTTGGAGCAGAAAAATATTTTCAAATAATGATGGAAGTCTGAATCATTATTTTAATGAAACAACTTATGGAAACTATCAATTCTCTCCAGCAAGTGAATCAGGTGGATGTAATGGCGATGGTATCGTCACCGTTACCATGACTGGAAATCATCCTGACACACAGAGAGGTTCTTATGGATGCGAAGCTGAAAAAGCGATTCGAAAAACGGATAATAATGTCAATTTTTCGAGTTTTGATTTGAGTAATGATGGAGTTTTAGGGGTAGATGAATTACAAGTGATGTTTCTGGTTGCGGGAGGAGAAAGTTCGAGTAGTATCAATTCTCCTGGAGGAATCTGGGCTTCTGCAACAAGTATGTTTTGCGATAAGAATGGAGACAGTAAAGTCACTGCTAGTGAAGGAGAATATTGGGTAGAATTGGACTCAGTAGAATTTCTTGGAGTGAGAGATGCCCCATACTCGATGAATGGGTTTTCTCAATTTGGAGAAAGGCAGGGTAATAGTTCTAACAATACATGGGACGCAACTATTGGAGTGATTGCTCATGAACTGGGGCATGCATATTTTGATTTGCCGGATCTCTATTGCACCAGTGAAGACTGTCAAAGCTCTGGTATCGGAAATTTTGGTGTGATGGGTGGGGGTGCATGGGGCGTAAAATCTTTTTCTGAAAAATCAGGAGCCACACCGGTTCATATGACGGGTTGGACTAAAGAAAAGATCTCCGTCTGCAGTCCCGCCTTGGCAAATAATGGAACCTATACTCTTCCGGCAGTCTATCGAACTAGTTCATTTTTAAGTAGTTGTCCAATTTATAAAATCGGTAACGATAGTGATAATGGCGAATATTTTCTCATTGAAAACCGTAGCAAAGGAGGGTACGACTCTGGATTCTTTGGTCTTCTCAATGGAAATACTGAATATAGTGTTGGAGCCGACTATAAAGGGGGAATTCTAATCTGGCATTTTCAGGATATTCTATCTTCTTGTTTGAATGATAATACTTGTCAGAACGGTGCAACAAAACTTCTTGATCTTGAGGAGGCTAATCATGCTGATCTTGATACAGGAGATTCCTCTGGACGAACAACACATTTATTTTATTCCGGAAATAACAGCACGTTTGACAACAATAGCAATCCTTCCAGTAAGTGGAATGATAATTCATCTTCAGGAATCAGCATTACGAACATCAGTGTTGCAGGAGATGATATGACCATCACAGTTTCAAAATGAATAGATACAGAAAAATATTTTCTGTCGTCGTCATTTTTATAGTTACCAAAGGCTTGTTGGCGGCACCAGCAGCCCCTCACTTGATGACCTTCGAGCAACCAGATGGAAGTATATTTCAGGGGTATTTAAAGGGTGATGAATACTTCAGCTGGATTGAAACAGAAAACAAGGAAGTGATTGTAAAAAATAAATTTAGTGGATTTTATGAATTTGGAATGCTTGGTAAGGATTCCGAAGGACTTACCGAGTTGAGGCCATCAGGGGTTAGAGTGGTTGAGAGAGGAATCGGTCTGCGAAGATTGCCGATTTCCTTTGGGCCGGTTCACCGTTCAGATCTGGGTAAAATTTGGAAAAGAATGAAACAGAAGAGAATCGAAGAAAGAAGATTATTGCTGCCTAAAAAGTGAAAGTCATCTCAGACTCCTTTTTTGAACGGGATCCCAGGGAAGTTGCTCCGGATTTGCTGGGTAAAGTCTTGAGGCACAGGATAGACGGGTGCTGGCTTGAAGCAAGGATCATCGAGACGGAGGCCTATCTGCTGGAAGAACGGGGAAGCCATGCGTCTCTGGGTGAGACCCCGAGTCGTCGTGCTCTCTTCATGGAAGCCAGCACCATCTATATGTATTATGCCCGTGGTGGAGATTCCTTCAATTTCTCCTGTCTTGGGCCGGGCAACGCAGTTTTGATCAAAGCCGGGATTCCCCACCCCCCTGAATTGGAAGATTCAGAAATGCTGGATAGGATGCAGTGTAGAAATC
>LNZD02000098.1 GCA_001469005.2 SAR324 cluster bacterium lautmerah10 | reverse complement strand
GATTCGGAATATGGCTCCGGAGGGTTTGGGGGACTGAACTATCCCCGAAATTTTTACAAACCGGTCATCTGTGCCGTTAATGGGATCGCCTGTGGTGGCGGTTTTGAAATGATGCTGGGTTGCGATATTATTGTTGCCGAGGAACATGCCACCTTTGCCCTTCCGGAAATCAATGTCGGTGTCCTGCCTGATTGCGGTGTGGTCAAACTCCGGCGCAGGATTCCCTACCATGTTGCTGTGGAACTGATGATGACCGGACGTTGGATGGATGCCTCCGAGGCCAAGCATTGGGGCCTTGTGAACCATGTTGTTCCAAAGGGAGAAGGCATGGCAAAAGCCCGGGAAATTGCTTCACAACTGGCTTCGGGCCCCCCATTGCTCTATCCAGCAATCAAGCAGGTTTTGAAGATGACCGAAAACGTTTCCGAAAACGAAGCATTCGCCGTGCATGATGCCTGTGCTGCCGTGGAGAAAGTGAATCGCTCTGAAGATCTTAAAGAAGGAGCCCTGGCCTTTTCAGAAAAACGTGATCCCGTTTGGAAAGGAAGATGATGAGCGAAAATGGCAATCAAATGAAATCGGTGAGTTTTACCCGCATGGCAGACGGTACTGCTGAGGAATATGCCTTTTTGACTCCCTTATACGAAAAATGCCGCAATGGCGTGTCGGACCGACTGCTGGAACTTCTGAAAGCAATGAAGGGAGACAAACTTGGTTACCAAGTTGACCGTTATACCCACAGCCTCCAAAGCGCAACCCGGGCGGAATCGGACAGGGCCGATGAAGAAACCGTGGTCTGTGCCCTGCTCCATGACCTCGGGGACGTGATTGCTCCGGATAACCACAGTGAAGTGATTGCCTCAATCCTGAGACCCTACATTAGTGAAAAGAATCACTGGGTGTTGAAGCATCACGGATTGTTCCAGGGCTACTACTATTTTCACCACATCGGGGGAGACCGCAACGCCAGAGAACGTTATAAGGATCATCCCTTTTATCAGGATTGTGTCGATTTTTGTGAAAAATGGGATCAAACATCCTTCGATCCTGATTACCCCACCCAACCTCTGGAATACTTTGAACCGATGGTTTGTAAAGTATTAACGGCACCAAAGCATACCTGGGAATAGATTGGTCTTATGAAAAGCTTCACGAAATAACATTATCATAAGCCTTTTCAGGTATTTGTTGATTTCGGGACAACTTTCATCATGCCGTCAAGTTCCTTTTGGAGTTGATGGAAAATATCATTTCTCTTCGATAATAGGTTCTAGGATCTGTATTTCTTCTCTGAATTTGTATTTGTTTCTTCTTTGATGGAAGAATTTTTACATTTCAATCATCAAGTATTTCCTGTCTTTTTTTGAGGCGACTGCCCCTCTTTGAATCATGGCGGGATTGTCCTTCTGCCAATTGAGACCCAACTTCAAGCTAGAGTTGCCTGCCTTGACATAATCTCTCTTCTTGATTATTTTTGTAAATTATTTACCACAATTGTATTTAACCTGTAAGAAATCAAACATTCATTTATTGAATTCCTGAGAATGAGTTCTGAATCGCAACCTGAATCACTCAGTCAGAGGCAGCAATCCATTGTTGACTGGGTCAGAAGACACGGTTCCGCGACCATTGAGACAATGGCGGAAGAATTTTCTGTTTCAGCACAAACCATCCGAAGAGAAATCATAGAATTGAATCATCGAAGAATCCTGCAAAGACATCATGGTGGTGCCAGTTTGCCTGCGGGATTTGATAATTTGGATTATAGCTTTAGACAAATTAAGAATGCGGATGAAAAAAAACGTATTGGGAAACATCTCGCCAAAGAAATATCCAATGAATCTTCAATATTTATTGATATTGGAACAACAACTGAAGCAGTCTCAAAGGCCTTGATCACTCATAAAGGTTTAAAGGTAATAACGAACCATATGTCAGTTGCATCTGTTCTATGTGAAAATACTGATTTCGATATTATATTAACCGGTGGACTGGTGCGAAATCGAGACAGGGCATTGACAGGTGAAGATACGTCTGAATTTATTAAAAAATTTAAAGTAAATTATGCAATTTTAGGTATTGGTTCGATTACTTCAGAGGGCAATCTTTTAGATTATGATTACCGTGATTTTCATGTTTCCAAAACGGCGATATCTATAGCGGAAAAAAAATTTATTGTTGCTGATCATACCAAATTTAATAGTAAGGCAATCATACAAACGGCACATTTTTCAGATATCGATGCGATCTTTACAGATATTGAACCTCAACAGGAATTAATGCGTGTGGCGGATGAACATAATGTTCAAATATACATATGTAATTAATCAAATTGATTAAATAATAGTTAATGAATTACATACAATTAAAAGACGTCTCAAAATATTGGGGGACAACTAAAGCAGTAGAAAATTTAAATATTGAAATTAAAAAAGGCGAGTTCGTGATTTTTTTGGGGCCTTCGGGTTGTGGTAAATCAACAACCTTAAGGTTGATCGCGGGTTTGGAGGAGGTTTCTTCCGGTCAAATTGAAATTGACGGTAAGAATGTAAACAACACGGATCCAGCAAATAGAAATGTGTCAATGGTATTTCAGTCATACGCGTTATTTCCGCATTTGAACGTTGCTGAAAATATTATTTTTGGATTAAAAGTCAGAAAAGTAGAAAAAAATGAAAGAAATTCCAGATTAGTCAAAGTGGCTGAAATAGTTGGACTGGAAGATCTATTGAAGAGAAAGCCATCTGAATTATCAGGAGGTCAAAGGCAAAGAGTTGCATTGGCAAGGGCAATAATCAGTGATAATCCGATATGTTTGATGGATGAACCACTTTCCAACTTGGATGCAAAACTTAGACACCAAATGCGAGTGGAAATAAGAGAACTTCAAAAAAAATTAGGTATTACGATGATCTATGTGACCCATGATCAAACTGAAGCCATGAGCATGGCAGATAAAATTGTTTTGATGAATGAGGGACATATTGTGCAGCAGGGTAAGCCTAAGGAATTATTTGAAAACCCCAGTCATATGTTTACTGCAAAATTTCTTGGGAACCCTCCGATGAATATCATTGAAACCGAGCATGATGGAGAATCTCATTTCATTAATCATAACGGGGAAAAAATTGATTTCAGGCAGGATAATAAAAAAGATTTAGTATTTGGCCTGCGGCCGGAGGATATTCAAGTTTCTGATAAAGGGATTAAATGTCATGTGAATTTCTTGGATTATCAGGGATCTGAAACCATCATTAATACTACATTAGGCATTCATGAAATAAATATAAAAACTGATTCAAAAAAGACTGATGATCTGAATCAGGAAATTCATATCAAATGGAATACAAAGGATATTAAGGTATTTGAAAAATAAAGGTTATTACAGTCGGAAAGGGTCCGGTTTAATAATCTTAAAAATATGTAGAGAGTGGACTCTACGTATGAATGGAACATCTCGTTCCAAATAATCTCAATAGGAGATCCGTTATGAATGTTAACAAAATTTATAAGAATACTTTGGTTCTTATAAGTATATTCCTCGGATATTTTAGTTATGCTTTTGGCATTGAACTAAATATGTATTATCCGGTTGCAGTAGGTGGTCCCTTAACAAAAATTGTTGATGGGATGGTGGCAGAGTTTGAAAAACAAAACCCTGATGTAAAGGTGAATGCTATTTATGCAGGGAATTACAATGACGCTAGAATTAAAGCATTAGCGGCATTAAAAAGCGGGAAACCGGCACAACTGTCAGTCATGTTCTCTATCGATATTTATGAGTTGATTGAACAGGATGCGATTGTCCCGTTTGATGATTTAGTCAATACCTACGAAGAAAAAGCGTGGTTATATTCTTTTTACCCCACCCTGATGGAAAATGGTGTAACGGATGGAAAAGTCTGGGGGATCCCTTTCCAGAGGTCCACGATTGTAATGTATTACAACAAGGACATTTTTAGAAAATCTGGTTTGAATCCCGACCAACCGCCTCAAAATTGGAACGAGTTAGTGGATTACGGGAAACAGATTGTAAGTAAAAACAGTAACACCTGGGGAGTCATGATTCCTTCTACTGGTTATCCTTATTGGATGTTTGGTGCCCTCACCATGCAAAATAACCAAGTCCTGATGAATGGGGATGGGAACGAGACCTATTTTAATCACCCGAGTGTTGTAGAAGCTTTACAATTCTGGAAAGACTTGGGTTCAAAACACAATGTTATGCCTTCCGGAACGATTGAATGGGGAACTTTAAGGAAAAATTTTCTTGAGGGAAAAACCGCAATCATGTGGCATTCGACAGGTAATTTAACGACGGTCAAAAAGAATGCAAAGTTTGATTTTGGTGTTGCAATGCTTCCAGAAAGTAAAAGAAGAGGAACACCAACTGGAGGGGGAAATTTCTACATCTTTAAGCAAAGTTCTGATGAAGAAAAGAAAGCTTCTATGCGTCTGATCAAATTCATGACCAGTCCGGAACAAGCTGCCCATTGGTCAATGGCTACAGGATATATGGGAGTAAGCCCGTCGTCTTATCAAACAGAAGCATTAAGGAACTATGTTAAGGATTTCCCTCCTGCTGTTGTTGCACGGGATCAGTTGAATTATGCCACTGCGGAACTCTCAACGTTCCAGACTGGACGTGTAAGGAAATTGCTGGATGATGCAATACAATCTGCTCTAACAGGAAATGAAAGTCCCAAACAGGCTTTAGAGAAAGCCCAGAAAAGTGCTGAAAGACTCTTGAGACGATATCAGTAATTCTGATTCATGCGGAGGTGTGTTGTTTAATACCTCCGCAAATTATCTATGAATACTAAAATTTCACACCATATCTACGGTTGGTTATTAGTCATGCCAGCCGTTATTTTAATGGGTACTTTTACTCATTTACCTTCTGTTACTACTTTGATTTCTAGTTTTTTCAGTAACGAGACAAAAAAAAGACCCAGCATTTTTATTGGTGCTGAAAACTATGAATACATGTTCGAAGATCCAGTATTTGTAGAAGCTGTGATGAATAATCTTTGGTATTCATTGGGGACGATAATTCCCTCAATTATTTTGGCAATCATTATGGCTTTATTTGTCAATAGTAAATTGCCTGGGAAAACTTTGGTGAGAATGGCTTATTTCACTCCAACAATTTTACCGATGATTGCGGTTTCTAATTTATGGCTCTTTTTTTACACTCCCGATATTGGGCTGTTGGACCAGATTGGAGCTTTATTCGGATTGGAAAGTCACAACTGGTTAGGAGACACGAATACTGTCTTAGCATGTATCATCGTCATTACAATTTGGAAAGAGGCAGGTTTTTTTATGATATTTTATTTAGCAGCACTGCAGAACATTTCACCGGATTTGAAAGAGGCTGCAGCCTTGGAGGGTTCTTCAAAATTATATTTCTTTAGGAGGATTACTTTTCCACTTCTTATGCCAATAACTCTTTTTATCTTAATCAATGCGACATTGAATTCGTTTAAGCTGGTCGATCATTTATTCATTTTAACAAAAGGAGGGCCAAACAACGCAAGTAATTTGATCTTATACTATATTTATGAAGTTGCTTTTTCATTTTTTGATTTTTCCTACGCTGCGACAATAACCATATTTTTACTTGTAATACTAGCCATAATCTCTCTTGCTCAATTTGTATTCTTTGATAAAAGGATTCATTATAGATGAAGGATCAGATCAGAATATTTTCAATCGAAACGATTAGTTCCTGGTTTCTTGGAATCATTTGGATTTCTCCCTTACTTTATGCATTTTGGGCAGCATTTCATCCTCAAGAATATTCAACGAACTTTGATCTCACGGCTCCTATTGTTTTAGATAACTTCATTGAAGCGTGGAGTTACGCTCCTTTTTCAAGATACTTTTTGAATACATTCCTCATTGTAACCTTTATTCTCCTTGTTCAGTTTGTCATCTGTACTCTTGCAGCGTATGCGTTTGCAAGGTTTGAATTTTTCGGAAACAAAATTTTGTTTTATCTCATACTCATTCAATTAATGGTGGTCCCGGAAGTTCTCATCGTCGAAAATTACAAAATCATGTCTCAACTTAATCTAGTTGATTCAATTATTGGAGTAGGTTTGCCCTATGTAGCGAGTGCTTTTGGAATATTTTTATTAAGGCAAACATTTAAATCTGTGCCGAAGGAGTTGGAGGAAGCCGCTAGAGTAGAGGGGTGCAAAATATTTTCTATATTGATGCGTGTTTATGTTCCTCTTGCAAAACCGACATACCTTGCTTATGGATTGGTATCCGTAAGTTATCATTGGAATAATTTTCTGTGGCCTTTGGTCATTACCAATTCAGTTGAAACAAGACCTCTTACTGTTGGATTGGCCATTTTTGGTGCGCCTGAATCTGGCGTTAACTGGTCAATCATTTCAGCTGGGACACTCTTATCTGTTTCACCGTTACTTTTAGGATTCATTCTTTTTCAAAGACAATTCATACAATCGTTTATGTATGCGGGGATCAAATAATATGCGGTGAGCGACGCAGTGTTATGAATGAGTAAGGATAGATGTCGGCTGCGAGGGCATGCTCTCGAGAAGAAGATTCCCCGTAAATCGATGGTCCGAATCAACTGATTCAAGAGACTGCTGAATCAGGTGATTTGATAAAACCTCAATTCAAGGCTTTTGGGATTCTCGCCTAATTTATCATGATAAATTGTTGACGGGTTGAATTTATCATGATAAATTTGAATCTTTTCAATTTAAAGAAAGGAGAAATAATCGTGTTAAAATTATTCAAAACAATTGCTTCAACAGGACTAATCCTACTCGGATTGTCAACTGCAGCCATGGCTGCTACTCCGAAGGATGTCTTAGTGGTAGCTCAAATCGCAGAACCGAAATCAATGGATCCTGCTACGGTTACGGCAGTCAATGATTTCAGAATTTTGATGAATGTTTATGACGGACTGGTCCGTTACAAGGACGGCACCCTCGAGGTGGAACCATCTTTAGCGGAATCCTGGGACATCAGCGATGATGGCAAGGTATATACCTTCCAGTTAAGGAAGGGAGTGAAGTTTCATGATGGAACCGATTTCAATGCAGAAGCAGTGAAGTTCAATTTTGACCGGATGCTGGTCAAAGATCATCCTCAGGCAGGCACAGGGCCTTTCCCGCTTTCCTTCTTCTTTTCAGCCATCAAGGAAACGACAGTTAAGGGCTCGCATACCGTCAGTTTCCGCATGGACGATCCATATGCACCATTATTGTCAAACCTTGCTTATCCGACCGGTCTTATCATTTCTCCATCTGCTGTAAAAAAGCATGGAAAAGATGTTGGACGTAATCCGGCAGGAACAGGTGCATTTAAATTCAGAGAATGGAAAAGCAACCAGCACGTCATCATTGATCGAAATGATGCTTACTGGGGTGGAAGAGCACCACTGAAGTCGGTTGTATTTCGACCGATCACCGATGCAAACACCCGGGTTGCGGAAATGCTGTCAGGAGGTTTGGACCTGATGGTGGAAGTACCGCCAGACAGTGTTTCAAGATTTTCTTCAAACAGCTCCTACAATGTCCAGGAGCAGGCGGGACCCCACCTGTGGTTTTTAATTTTAAACCTCAAGGAAGGTCCATTCAAAAACAAACAGGTTCGAAAAGCGGTGAATCATGCGATCAACAAAAAATCGTTGGTTGAGAATGTTTTGAAAAACACGGCGACCGTAGCCACCGGACCTACCCCTGCAGCTTTTGCATGGGCGTATAATGAAAGCCTTGATCCCTATCCCTATAATCCAGATAAGGCCCGTCAGATGATTAAGGACGCTGGTTTTGCGGGCTCAACCCTGACGTTTTATGTAACGGAAGGTGGTTCTGGAATGTTGGATCCGGTTCCAATGGGAACTGCAATTCAGGCAGATCTGAAAAAGGTCGGACTGAATGTGAAGATTGAAACCTATGAATGGAATACGTTTCTCGGAAAGGTCAACCCGGGTCTTGAAGGAAAAGCCGATATGGCAGAAATGGCGTGGATGACCAATGATCCGGATACTCTTCCTTTTCTGGCATTAAGAACGGGTGCTTGGCCTGATAAGGGTGGATTCAATTCCGGGTATTATTCCAATCCAGAAGTCGATGTATTACTTGAAGAAGCGAGACGGAACACGAGTCAAACCGTTCGTGCCGCACTCTACAAGGAAATGCAGAGGATCGTTTACGATGATGCCCCCTGGGCTTTCATTGCCAATTGGAAGCAGAACGCTGTAACGGCCAAAAATGTTAACAATTTTGGTCTGCAACCCTCATTTTTCCTGCTTCTTCACAACGTAAGTAAAAATTAAGAACTTCTCCTGGGTGTCTTTGCCGTTCAAAGGGCTTAGGCACCTAGGAGCCTCCCATCTGGTTCCTGCAAAAAAGTTGTCATCTTCATTGAAAATCTTGATTTAAATGAAGAAAATCAGGGCACGGTCTTAATCCCTGGATGATTCAGGGAACTTAAGCTTCATGCCATGCTCCGCTACGTTTTAACCCGTTTAATCCTTCTAGTTCCAGTTCTTCTGGGGATCTCTCTGATCGTGTTCTTGATCATGGTCTTCATCCCGGGAGATCCGGCGATTGCGATCCTACAGGGTTACGCCACAGCAGAAAATGTGGCCAAACTGAGGGCTGAACTGGGATTAGACCGTCCTTTGGTGGAACAGTACTTCAACTGGCTGGGTAATCTTTTAAGTGGCGACTTTGGGAGGAGTTACAATTTAAACCGTCCGGTTTTGGATGAACTCTTAGACCGGATTGTACCAACCCTGATCCTGGCAGGCTCAGCGATGCTGATCTGCGTCTTTCTGGGGCTCCTTTCTGGTTTGATGGCTGCGGTGAGACAGTACAGTTGGGTCGACCAGACATTAACCGTAATCTCACTGATCGGGATCTCAGCGCCATCTTTCTGGTTAGCCCTGATGGCAGTTGCTCTGTTTTCTGTGCACCTGGGATGGCTGCCAGCGAGTGGGATGTTCACTCCATACGGAGATGAAAGTCTTGGTGATTTACTGATTCATTTACTGATGCCAGCCGTCACACTCGGTGTTGTTGCAACCAGTGTCATTGCACGTTTGACGCGGGCAGGAATGCTGGAACAACTCCGACAGGATTATGTGAGGTCTGCCCGGGCTAGAGGGGAAAGGGAATTCAGCGTTGTGTTTCGTCATGCCTTTAGAAATGCCCTGGTGGGTTTGGTTCCAGTGTTAGGGTTACAGACCGGACTGGTTTTGGGTGGAGCCGTTTATGTTGAGACTGTTTTTCAGTGGCCGGGTATTGGACGGATGCTGGTCACAGCCATTTCTACAAGAGATATTCTGCTGGTTCAGGGAGGGGTGATGCTGGTGGCCTCCTTTTACGTGATCGTAAACATGATTTCCGATCTGCTCCAGCATGCACTTGATCCAAGGATTAAGGCTTGAGATGAGTGCATCCGTTGCTTCAAGAAAAGAATTCTGGTTCCGTCTCAACCAAAATAAGCTCACTCCGGTTGGAGCATTTTTGATTGTATTGATTCTTGTGGTCTGTCTGATAACCCCATTGCTCCCTCTGATCGATCCCGATGAGACGGACCTCGCTGTCCGACTGGAAACTCCTTTCAATGCGAAACATTGGTTGGGAACAGATGAACTCGGGAGGGATCTCTTATCGAGGCTTCTTTGGGGGACCCGGGTTAGTTTGGCGGTGGGATTTGCAGCAACTTTTGCTGCGGCTTTAATAGGCAGTACCATCGGTTTGGTGAGTGGTTATTTCGGGGGAAGAATAGACAGCCTGCTGATGCGTCTGATTGATACCATTTGGGCATTCCCTTATCTACTGCTTGCACTTGCCATCGTCGCCGCCTTTGGTCCCGGATTGTTGAATGCTCTCATGGCGATTGCGATTGTCAACATTCCATTTTTTGCCAGGACCGTTCGGGGAACCACCATCACCTTAACCAATCGGGAGTTCGTCATGGCGGCCAGGACCTCAGGTGCTGGGCATCTTGATATCCTTTTCAGGGAACTGCTTCCCAATGTCCTCCCTGTGATCGTTGTGACGATTTCAACCACCGCAGGTTGGATGATTTTGGAAACGGCAGGTCTCAGTTTCCTGGGTTTGGGAGCCCAGCCTCCCACGGCGGATCTGGGTTCGATGCTCGGTGAAGGAAGAAAAGTCCTTTTTACTGCACCTCATGTTTCAACGATCCCCGGAGTTTTGATCCTGATCCTGGTGATTTCCCTCAATCTTTTTGGGGATGGCATCAGGGATATTTTGGATCCCAGACTTCGTGGGGGGGCGATCCGAAGTCCGAAGGCCTTCACGGAGGTGGAGCATGTCGAACCAGTCAACCAATCTGCAGATTCAGAGGGTTCAAGGCTTCAAATCAAGAATCTTGAAGTCAATCTTCAAAACCAGCAGAAAAATCATCCTTTGGTCCGCAAGGTTGATCTGCTGCTCAAACCCGGAGAATGTCTGGGTTTGGTTGGTGAGTCAGGTTCCGGGAAATCCATCACCTCCCTTTCTATATGTCTGCTTGCACCATCCCCCCCAATGGCGATCAGCAATGGAAGTGTTCAACTTGATGGAGCAGAGGTTTTCGAATTTAACCTAAACAAACTCCAGGATATCAGGGGCAATAGAATTGCCTATGTGTTTCAAGATCCTCAAACAACATTCAACCCGGTGCTTTCAATCGGAACCCAAATCGGACTTTCTCTCAAGAGACATCAAGATCTCACGGAAAAACAGATTCGGGATGAGTCCATGAATTTACTGAATCAAGTCCAGTTACCCACACAATCGAGAATCTTAGAATCCTTTCCACATGAGTTGTCCGGAGGAATGCTTCAGAGGGTTTCTATCGCAATTGCACTTGCGAACAAGCCGGATGTTCTGGTCGCGGATGAGCCTACAACGGCGTTGGATGTCACCATCCAGGCCGAGATCCTCAAACTTTTAGATCAGCTTAGAAAAGAGATGGGGTTGGCCTTGATTTTCATTACCCATGACCTTGGAGTCGTTTCCAAGTTGTCGGATCAGATTGCAGTGATGTATGCCGGACAAGTCGTCGAGACGGGTGAAACCGATCTTATTTTGAATCAGCCGAAGCATCCCTACACGAAGGCTTTGCTCCAATGCACTCCTGTATTGGGCTCTGGTGAAAACATTGCTGGCGGAATTCCAGGGCTGCCGCCCCAACCTGGTCTTCTTCCGGAAGGTTGCAGTTTCTCACCGAGGTGTCCTGAATCGCTGGACCTTTGTTCAAAAAAAGAACCCAACCTTGTCCAGTACCCGGAAAGAAATTGTCGGTGCTTCCTTTTGGAGTCGGTTCATGCCTGAAGTGATTCTTTCTTTCCATGATGTGCATAAGGATTATTTGTCTCATTCTTCGGAGTGGTGGTCCAAAAGCCCTCTCATCAAGGCGGTACAGGGGTTTGACCTGGACGTTGAGGAAGGAGATTCCTGGGGAGTGGTTGGAGAATCAGGGTGTGGCAAATCAACACTTGCCAAAATGGTGATGGGACTGGAAAAACCGACCCAAGGAAAAATCCATTTTCAATCCAATGAACTTTTGAACCATCTCAGCGAAAACAGGACAAGCTTCTACCGAAGTGTGCAGATGGTCTATCAGCATCCGACTGCGTCTCTGAATCCCAGACAGACCGTAGGTCAGATTTTTCAGTATCAAATTCAAAGAATGGGAATCGATGATGATGAACATCATTCGAGAATTCGTGAAGTCCTTGAAAACGTTCACCTGAGTGAGGAAATTCTCGACAGGTATCCCCATGAATTTTCCGGAGGTCAGGCACAGAGGGTCTGTATTGCGAGGGCATTGCTTTCAAAACCAAAATTATTGGTCCTGGACGAACCCGTTTCTGCGCTGGATGTTTCCGTGCAGGCAGAAATTCTAAAACTTCTTGACAAAATGAGAAAAGAACTGGGATTGACCTATCTCTTTATCAGTCATGACCTGGCGGTGGTGGAGCAGATTTGTTCAAAAACGGTGGTCATGTACGCGGGTAAGATTGTGGAAAGCGGCCCTACAAAGAAAATATTCAAAAATCATAAACATCCTTACACGAAACTTTTATTGGAAAGTGTCCCTGTGATTGGGAAACCCATGGAGTCCGGAAATAAAGTTTCGGTCGAACCGATTCCTGAAGATGGCTGTCCATTTTATCCAAGATGTTCTCATGCAACCGAATCATGCTTGGAACTTCCATTTTCTTCCAACGATAAAATGGACCCTGCCCATCAGTGGCGATGTCATCATCCCGTTTAAATAAGATCATCAACCTAAACCAGCTTAAGCAGACGCCTAGTAATGAAGTTTAATGAATTAACTGTGAATTCAAGCAGACTTTGGGAAAGCCTGATGGAAATGGCAGAAATTGGGAAAGCTCCAGAAAATGGAGTCAGTCGTCCCGCACTCTCAAAAGAGGATGGAAAGGCCAGAGACCTTTTGACGGAATGGATCAAACCATTTGTAGATGAGATGATGGTGGACGAAGTTGGGAATATGTTCTTTATCAAGCATGGGACAAATTCAGATCTCCCGATTGTTCTCTCGGGCAGTCATCTTGACACACAACTCCATGGTGGCCGGTTTGATGGAGTTTTGGGGGTGTTGGCTGTTCTGGAAGTGCTCAGAACGTTGCATGAAAATCAGATTCTGCTTGATCATGGTTTTGGTCTGGTCAACTGGAGTAATGAGGAGGAAGCACGCTTCTGTCCGGCAATGGGTTCTGCGGTTTTTAGTGGAAAATTAAGCTCCGAGCAGGTGTTGGATTGCAGGGCTTCAGATGGCAGTCATTATGGAACCTGTTTAAAACAGATTGGTTATGCTGGGAATCAACTCCCTTCTTCCCTGAAAGTGAAGGCCTACCTTGAACTTCATATCGAACAGGGGCCTGTACTTGAAAATGAAAATCTGGATATTGGTGTAGTGACCGGGGCACAAGGACAAATGACCATGGATGTTACTCTCCAGGGAGTTGCAGGACATGCGGGGACCGTTCCGATGAGACTGCGGGCGGATGCCTTGGCGTGTGCTTCAGAAATTATAAGTCAGTGTCGGTCGATTCTGCTAAAAAAGGAAGATGGAGTGATGACGGTTGGAACAATGGACGTCGAGCCTAATTCAAGATCAACCATTCCCTCAAAGGTTGTGTTCGGGATGGATATCAGAAGCCCTCATTCAGAATCCCTGGAACAATTGAAGAATCAATTTACGGAGGCAATTTCTTCAATAAGTCAAAAACACCATTGTACCAATAACGTAGAAATAAGGTCCTTCAAACCGCCGACGGAATTTGATGATTCCTGTATTGAGGTGATAGAAAGTGCAGCAAAAAAACTTCAATACGGTTATAAAAGAATGCCTTCGGGTGCTTTTCATGATGCATGCATGGTCAACGAAATCATACCGACGGGGATGATTTTTACGCCATGTTTAAATGGGATCAGTCATCATCCCTCCGAATATGCTTCACAAGAGCAGCTATTTAAAGGGGTGAATACCTTGTTACATTCCCTGTCTGAGCTTTGCAGAAAATGATGAAACCATGAGTGACGAACTTAAGCCGACGAACGGCAAAAAATTATCGGACAGTGTGGCTCAACTGATCAAAGAAGAAATCATCACCAATCGAATTCCTCCCGGTGAGCGACTCTTTGATGAAAAGGATTTTTTGAAGACTTACAAGGTCAGCAAGGGCACAATGCGAGAGGCGCTTAAATCCCTTGAGGTCCAGGGTCTGGTGAACATTCGAACGGGTCCGGGAGGAGGGGCCTCTGTTTCAAGAGTCAGTTCAGAAAAAACCAATGAGTTGCTTTGGAATTATTTTTTCCATAGAAACGTTTCTCTTGAGGATATTTATGCCCTTAGAAAAATCATCGAACCGGAACTAGCCGCCTCTGTCGCAGGACATTTAGATAGTGAAGATCTCGAATTGCTGGAGGCTTCTGTGGAGCATTGCAGCGAAGATCATCCTCCTGCTTCACAGAGGGAACAAAGGATTCAGGAACTGGATTTCCATCATGTCCTTGCCGATGCCTGCCCCAATCCGGTGCTGTCGTTTTTTGCAAAATTCATTTTAAGCCTTTTAGCCCGTCTTATCATCAGAATCTGCTGCAAGCCTTAAAGGATGGGTCTCCTGATACGGCGCGACAGTTGATGACCGAGCATATGGAGTCGGCAGAAATGTATGCACTGAGTTGTTTGAATCGGGAGAAAGAATGAGCCTTTGTATTTGATGTCCTTCCAAAAAAGAGGAACTCTTTGAGATTAGTTTTGATGACATCCCATACAGCCGAAGGTGGTCTTGATCATGATAGTGCTGTCATTCACATCAGCTGATGGATTATTGTTTGCTCTGAATTTTTCTACATTTTGATCAGCATTTTCTATTCTTCGGATCAAATATTCTTTATAGGGCCAGGTTTCAAAATCCGGATGATCCATGGCAGTTTGATAGATCTTCCTCGCAATTTCGGGCTTACCCTCCTTGACCAGCATGTCACCAAAATTCATGAAGAATCCCTGTAGATTATAGGGGGCAATCCATGAATTCCAGCATGCTCTCTTATAAGATTCCCGTTTTTCTGAAGATTCCATTTCAAAATAGTTTGAGAAATCAGGATTGTTTCTGTCGATGGTGTCATCGATGCACTTGTCGATATTTTCCCATTGCATGTCAACGGCTTCACGGAATTTAGGATCGGAATGTTCTTTTGAACTCATCGTATAACCAATGGTGAATAAATTGAACTGAGGCCAGGCCTCTATCGAATCCAACCCCTGGAAATACCCTTTCCGGGTGAGATACGCGTCTTTGTGAATCGATCCTTCCGACATCATCATGGAACTGTGAAATCCGAGGTAACGAGCATCCTCAGGATTGAGCCGAACCGCTTCTTCAAAGTACTTTCTTGCCAGAATTGCATTGTCTGTAATCTGTGGAGGGATGTTTTTCAGACGTTGCCGTTCTGTCAGGCTCCATGCATGCAAAAATCCGATACGCGCTGCTATTTTTGCATCATAGGGATTCTGCAGATAAGCCGCTTTGAGCAGGGTCATCGGTTTAGAGATGTTGCTGTAATCTCCCTGGTGAAGCGTCTCCCAGAAAACCTTGCTTGCTTGATTCGCAAGTTCAGAATTATCTGCCAATGGCTCTTTTCCGGGCGCAAATGAGAGCGCGAAAAATTCACATCCGCTCAAACCAAGGATCAGGAGGAAGAGCAAAACGGTATTTCTCATATTGGTTAAAAATTCAAAAATCACTTTTCTTGTCATGATCCATTGTTGTTTAAAGTGGTTGAGTGTTTAAAATCTATATCATTGACCATTTCTATCAACTTCAATTTTCAGGGATTCGGAAAAAAACTTACTCTGAATGTTTTTTCAGTTTTCAACCATGGATACACTCTTGGGGAAGATTTGGATTTTTGCCTTGGACGGATGGCACTTTAGTATTAGGGTTCCAAGGAATGGTTTCTAATCAATAACACCCATACAGGAGGGGAAATGGCCCTATATATGTTCAAAGCGAGTTACACCAGTCAAGCCATCAAAACCATGGTGGACAATCCTCAGGACCGGTCAGGGATGATATCCAAAGCGTGTGAAGCTTTTGGGGGAAACATGATCGGGATGTACATGGCTTTTGGAGATGACGATGTAATCGTGATCGCAGAAGTCCCCAACGATGTTTCTGCTGCAGCGATTTCAGCACAGGTCGCTTCAGGCGGTGCATGCAGCAGTGTAACAACCACCCAACTCCTCTCGATGAGTGATTGGGTGAC
>LNZD02000097.1 GCA_001469005.2 SAR324 cluster bacterium lautmerah10 | reverse complement strand
CCTCGGGCCTCAGATGGGTGTGGAAGAAGTGCACCAGCAGGATGAATAAGGAGGCAAGAAGCGCCTCGATACTGTGGATGATCGTTGCAATGTTGACCCACCATCCTGGAAAGTAGCGGGTGGCTTCTTCGGGAAACCACAAAACCAAACCTGTCGTCCCGATCACAAACATTCCCCAAAAATCGGCAAAGTAGTCAAATTTCTCCCAGTAGGTCCAACGCCCAAAGGAAGGTTTAGGCCCTTTGCCAACAAAATAAAGAAGATTGGCTTTGATATCCCTGAAATCTCTTGCCAAAGGAATGAGGCTGTAATCCTCATGGAAGAGTCCTTTGAACGTGATCTGTCTGGTCCAAAATAAAATGAATAGTTGGATCAAATGGAAAGTGAAATAACCGAAGGTCAGCAAAGCTGCGATTCGATGCAGTTTCCCCAAATTTTCTGGCCCGCCTAGAAAATGACTGACTTCCTGGAAGAAAGGAATCGAGGAAAACTTAAGGCTCATTCCAGTCAGGACCAGGGTCATGAAACTGACCATAACGACAAGATGTAAAAGGGTATGGGAGAGATGAAACCGTCTGACATGCATTTCTTTGGACAGATCCACTTCGGGTTCAGGATTCTTACCCCTTTCTCTCAGTTCTTTGATGGAACGGTAAAACCAAAGCACGGTATGAATGCCGAAGAGGAGAAAAACCGTAATCAATATGGTGTTCATCGCCCAAAAACTATAAAACAACGATGGGTAATTTTCCCGATCATGATGATCTCCATGGGGTATAAACTTGACGAAATTAGCATTGACCTGTTCGTGGCATTCGCCACATGTTTTTTCAAGTGCCTGGGGATGAATCAATGATCTTTCATCCTGTGATCCAAGGATGTTATGGGAACCATGACAGTGATGACATTTTGGTGTTTGGACTCCACCCAATTCCGCGGCCTTTCCATGGTAGGAACCAAAATACGTATCCATTAAATCCTGGTGGCAGTTGCCGCAATCTTCAGTCACGTTCAGACTGACGGCATCCTGGTTTGTGGTGACGACATCATGAACCCGATGACAATCTATGCAGGTAGGTAATTTCAGTTCATTCCCAAACTCGTCTTGGGGCGGACTCTCTGCAGATATGAAGTGGACGCTCTGTTCCAGGTCCTCTTCTGCTTCTAAATGACACTTCACACAAGAAGGGATTTGAGTTGGTTGACAGGAGGCATCCAGCCTCCTTTGGAGCACCACCTCCCTGAAACGTTCTACGTTCTGGCAAGTATCATCGGAAAGATCATGTTGAGAATAATGGCAACGGATACAAGGAACCGAAACATGGGCTGAATGATCTTTGAGGTCTGGGCCGACATAGAGGTGAGAGTGATTGAAGTCATCACTCACTTGCAACAAAGCCTGGTCCCCATGGCACTCCAGACAAACCGAATCAGGCTGGGCAAGGTTGGTGAACAGCAGAACTTCCTCGTAACTCGAAAGGGGTAATTCAGGAAGCCCTTTGCTCATGGTCGATGAGGTACTATGGCATTTCGAGCAGTTGTTCTTCATGATGGGAAGAATCACTTCTTGAAAAACAACATCCTTTTTTTTTCCATCAAGAATCCACTGTTCTACCGTCTCAATCTCTTCGTCTTCAGAAACATGTTGATACATCGAGTTTCGCATTGCGCCTGTTAACCTGGAATACAGGGTTCGGTCTACAGGAATGCGAGGCGTTTCACCTAACGCTTCATCCTCTTCTTCACCGATTCCAATATCTTCCTCTTCTTCTTCATCGCCACACATTTCAGGAGGACAATCCTCTTCCTCTTCTTCCGTTTCTTCTTCTCCACCCTCCTCACACAACTCTGGGGGGCAATCCTCTTCATGTTCCTGGGCATGAAGTGGGTTTCCTATGAATGGAATTTCAAAATATGGAATATAGGATGGAAAGAAGACGAACAAACAAATCCATCCTGAACAGACAAAGATAAGGAATTTATTAACGGGCAAAGTGTGGTTCTCCCTGGAGAAAAAAAGAGCCTTCTTAAGATCAAAGAAGGCTCTTTATGAAAGACCCATCAGACAGGTGAATTGATTCAAACAATCATCGGATTATTTGAAAACCAGCTTATGCACTCCTTCATGGTAAATGTGATTGATCTGGGAGTTATCAAACACTGCTATACCAAAATAATAGGCCTTTTTCTTATTCTTGAACTGAACATCCTGAATCTTGGCATTTTTACCGCGGGTGACCAGGGCTCTCTTCACTTCCAGGGTCCACTTTCCTTCACTCCAGGCTCCTTTCACCTGGATGTCATCTCGGTTCCCACCATAAAATGCATCAATGCTGATTCCGGGAACCACATCACCAGGTTTGAAATTGTCTTTGAAGGGAACCCGTAACCAGGGGACCACCATGTACTTGTACTCATCACTGTAGGGAGAATTCATGTAGCGCGGCAGTTTACCGTCTTGGGTGATGTTGTTCTTGTATCCCCCGCCATCCTTGCTGTCTCCATGTCGTCCCCAGTTTTTGTTTTTCTTGGGATCGGTGACATCGTCTACATATTGGTCATCAAACAATCCCAAAGGATTGGTTCTCACCCCTTTCCAGTGCCACATGTCAATCGTCTCGCCGGGATTTTTAGTGAATTTCCTTCCTGCTGAAGTATCTTTGACCCCGTTCACCAACCCGTTTTCAGCCATGTGGCAAGAAATGTCACATCCCTTTTTGGAAAATCCTTTGGTGTTGATATTCCAATAAATTCCTAATTTATCCTCATAATACGTATTTTCATGTTTTGTACTGTCTTTGGCTGCGAGTTGTTTCCAACTTCCGTCCTTCTGCTTCACCCATGGAAAACGTTCCAGGCTCCTGGTGGGATCATCCCACTGAATGAAGAAATAAACATAATACTTATCATGCAAGGATTTAATGGAAAGGTTTGTACGTTTCATACCCTCATAACCATTGTTCGGTTTATAGGGCAACTCAGAGAGTTGAACCGTGATCGGTTTGGCTTTCTCCCAATCAGGCTCCTGATCGGAAGCATCTAAAAAGATCGGGGAACTGGTCTTGAGGCTCTCCAGAGTTTGACCTGCTCCAAATGCCGCAAAGGCGTAAAAAATCAGGGACACCCCGATCAAGAAAGCAAAACCTGTTTTGAATTTCACTACCATCGCCAATCTCCATAAAAGAATTTTTTCAACGGCTCTTCTACCCCAGTCAAGTTATTTCCCGGCCTGGAAACCGGCGATGTCGAAGGAACATTTGTGACATAAAAAGATTAAGTTTATGACTTATTCTCCCAAGCCTTCACCTTTGAAAATGGGTGTTTGAGTCCCTTTCGCATTCATCAACTTTAACCGTCCCATCAAGCCGATTGGGCATTTCAAACTCACGTGCAAGGTTTTCATCGACTCTGCCCCCGGGAACTCGATCAGGCTGAGAGGTGTGAAACATCCCTCGAAAAAGATCTTCTACGTAAATTTACTAATAGCTGAGATTAGCCACCGGCGTCATCTTTTCTGAGGCTCAACCCGGAAATCGACTGGTGAATGGAAGAAAATCGACAAAGCAGCAACAGACTCTGGTTGATAGGAATCCTTTCATCCATTGGTTTAACGGTATGGGCCTTTTTGGGTTGGACCGGGACCGAGTTGATGTTTCATGCCACAGAGGGAGCCAAATTTTGCGGCAATTGTCATGTCATGTCTCCCATGGTCGACTCCTATCTTGAGGACGTCCATGGCGGAAAAAACGTCAGCGGTTTTCGCGCCACCTGCCTTCAATGCCATCTCCCCCATAACAGTCCCCTGGATTACGGGCTGGCCAAAGCCCGAACCGGTCTCCACGACCTTTGGGCCCAGTGGACCTATGACCTGGAAAAGATTGACTGGGTGGCGAAAAGGGAGCGTCGGGAAGAATACACCTATGATTCAGGCTGCCTGAGCTGTCACCAGAACCTGGAACGTTCGACCATGGCCAGCAACAAGGCTTTTGTCGCCCACCGTCCCTATTTCCAGAAAACCACACAAAAAACCTGTGTCACCTGCCATGCCCACGTCGGTCACTTTGAGCTGCTCCACAGCCTCAGGGAACACCAGGGGGTGGCTCAATTCTAAAAGAAATGGAGATCCCATGCGTTTGAATCTGTTCATGCTCTTATGTTCCATGAGTTTTCTGAGTTTCTCCGCCTTCGCTGAGCAGGCCGGTCAAGCCACAGTGGGGGATTTGAGTCATGTCCGCTCGATTGTCATCGACCGCGGCATCACCGAAGCAGGCAAGGAATGCATCAACTGCCACCAGAAACACAACCCTGGGATTCTCAATGACTGGAAAAACAGCCGTCATGCCCATGTCGGGGTTTCCTGCATCGACTGTCATTCCGTGAACAGGGAGTCTCCCATGGCCACCCAGCATGAAACTCTGGAAGGTACCGATCAGTATGTTTCAGCACTGGTGCCGCCCTCCACCTGCGCACGTTGTCATGCCAATGAATCGGACCAGTTCAAGGCAAGCGGACATTTCCGGGCTTATCGGCAAATCATCCCTAAAGACAGTCTTCATGCATTGGTTCAAAGGCACGAAGGCAGAAATCATCCGGAACTGAGCAATGCCCAATGCAGGCATGGGGAACATTTACCCCGATGGCAGTACCGGAAACTGTTCCGCCTGCCACACCCGTCACCGCTTCAGCATCGTCGAAGCCCGTAAACCCGCGGCATGTGCTTCCTGTCACCTTGGTCCTGATCACCCCAACATTGAGATTTTCAATAACAGCAAACACGGCCACATCTACAATACCGAAGGCGACAGCTGGAAGTGGGATGCCGCCCCGGATGCCTGGGAGCCGGGGGATTACCGGGGACCGACGTGCACCACCTGCCATATGAGCGGAATCGGTGAACTGATGACCACCCACAACGTGACAGAAAGATTGTACTGGAACCTCTGGGCGAAAGATTCCCAGGTGAGGAATTCAAACAATGTCATGAGCCCCTTGCTTGGGAATGGTCCCGAAGGCCGAAAAAAGATGAAACTGGTCTGTAAGTCCTGTCATATGGAACTCCACACCGACAACTTTTTCAAGCAGGGCGACAAGGCCGTCAGGCTTTACAATGAGGCCTATTACAAACCCGCAAAAGCAATGCTCGACGAACTCAAAAGTAAAGACCTGCTGAAGGACAATCCCTGGATCGATGAATTCCAGATCACGTTCTACTACCTCTGGCATCATCAGGGACGAAGGGCCCGGCAGGGTGCGATGATGGGAGCCCCGGATTATGCCCACTGGCACGGCTT
Source organism: SAR324 cluster bacterium lautmerah10 (assembly GCA_001469005.2). Taxonomy (GTDB): domain Bacteria; phylum SAR324; class SAR324; order SAR324; family NAC60-12; genus UBA1014. Next base: position 237 of record LNZD02000097.1, on the reverse strand, counting down.
TTTCGAACTGCAGCAGGACCTCTATAAACTCGAGGAAATCTATAAAAAACGAATCGAATCGGGAACGATCGAATAAGTCCTCCAGCACTCCAAAACCAAAGACCCATTTTCCCCTAATCAGGATGATGGGTCTTTAGAAGGGAGATTAAGTTTTTTGATTGAACAAAAAAGATTTCAACCCCATCCGTTCAAACAGGATCTGTCCTTTTTTCCAGGGCATAATCCACTGGTCCTGAT
>LNZD02000096.1 GCA_001469005.2 SAR324 cluster bacterium lautmerah10 | reverse complement strand
GTTCCTTCCAGAGGGATTTCCTGCTCTCCCCGACAGACCAGCGGCTCTTGTATTTGAAGCTAAGATCTAGAGCTCGCCTGAGGTAGAGCCTGGCATGATGCCCACCAGCAACGAGAAAGAGCAGAAAGGCATTTCGGATCTTTCAATTCGTTTAAAATAAGATTAAATTCAGCCGAAATTCACCAAAACACAGACACTATTGCAATGAAAAAGAACTCTCAGCGGGTCATCATGATCTCCGGAGCCAATCGGGGCATCGGCAAAGCGATCCGTGAAAAACTCCAATCAGAAAACTACCTGCTCAGCCTTGGCCTGAGAAATCCTGGTGCATTCAGGGATTCGATCGAGAAACATCAAACCGAAAACGTACATCTGCATCAATATGATGCAAGAGACCCGGAATCAGCGACATCATGGGTTCGGTCCACATTGGAGCATTTCGGCAGAATCGATGGTCTGGTCAACAACGCGGGAATCCTTCACCCGATGGGATTGGAAGACGACCGTGAAGAATTGCTCGATGATATGTGGGAAGTCAACGCCAAAGCCCCACTGCGACTCACCCGTCTGACTTTTCCTCACCTCAAGAAAAGCGGACGCGGAAGGGTCATCGATGTGATTTCCATGTCTGGAAAACGTGTCAAAGGAAACTGGATCGGATATTCGATGAGTAAATATGCTGCACTGGCTGCCTCAAGAACCGCACGCATGCAGGGATGGGATGATGGGATCCGCGTGACTGCCATTTGCCCCGGCTACGTCCAATCCGATATGACCCTTGAAAATGCCCCGAATTATCCGCAGGAACAGATGTCCCGGCCTCAGGACCTGGCTCTCATCGTCAGTACCCTCCTCCAACTCGACAACGAATCCGCGATTCCCGAGGTGATGATGAATTGTGTCTTCGAGGCGATGTAAACCTGAAAACTGATTTTATCTTTTGTTGAATGAGAAAATCAGCATTTCAGTCCAATCTGTTATGAAACACTTTCAGGTCTTGGGGTTCTCCCATGACGATCAGGATGTCTCCCGTTTGGAAGACGTCGTTACCGCTGACATGGTAGTGATGTTTCCCATCGCGGATGATTCCGAGGACCTTGAGTGAGTTTCTGAAATCACAATCTTTCAAGGCTTTTCCGGAAATGGGGGAATCATCCTGGACAAGGATCTGGTCCAGTTGTAATTCCTCATTTTCGATATCGAGGGCACGGTTGAGGAAATCCATCACATTCGGACGAATCATACTTTGGACGACCTGGAATCCTCCAAGTTCGAACGGGGAAAGCACCCGGTCTGCACCGGCACGGTAGAGTTTTTTCTCCGCTTCGTGGACCGTCGCCCAGGCAACGATCTGGATTTTGGGATTCATCTGCCTGGCACTGAGGATGAGAAATACATTTTCCGCATCGACTCCGAGGATGGCGATTAACCCAACAGCCTTCTGGATGCCGGCTTTTTCCAAAATGGCGTCCTCACCTGCATCTCCAGAAAGGACGAGGTATCCAAGATCCCGAGCCGTTTCGAGATGGTCATGATTTTTTTCAATGACCACAAAGGGCATGGAGTGGATGGCAAAGTGTCGGCAGACCGCTTTACCTTTTCTGCCGAATCCACAAACGATGAAGTGCTTTTGGAGTTGGTTGATTTGCTGTTCCATTTTCATTTTCCTCATAAATGTGACGATCCCCCCTTCCAGGATGAAACCGAAAATCAAAGATCCGCAATAGGCCAATGAACCAAAACTGACAAGGATCAGCAGGACACTGAACATCCTTCCGGCCTCAGTCATATCGTGAAGTTCGCTATAGCCGACGGTAGAGATGGTGATCACCGTCATGTAGAACGATTCTTCCCAGGTCCAGCCCTCGACCTGATGATATCCGACCGTTCCCAGAATCATCAGGAGCAGAGGAAGACCGATGACAATCACAACCTTCATACGCATGCAAATCGTCTAAGGGAAGTTTCTGTTTGCTCCCAACGCCTCAGCGTATCGTCCAACAATTCTGGATCCAGGAGGAAACGTCCCCGTTTTTTTGGAACCAAAACTTCATGCTGGAATTCTCCACATTGAAACAAGTCATCGAAACAATAATCTCCACTGGAAATGACCGGACGGATTTCTAGAATCCGTGCTCCCGGCTTGGCAAACATCCCATTCACCAACCCTGCACCATGGGGTGCAATCAAATGGGTGAGCTGACTGAAAATTTCGATTTGCTCAAGGACACCATGTTCCTCAGCAATTAACACCTGGAACCCATGTTGCTTCAGGATAGGCAGCAATTCATCCTCATTCACCAGATGTCTCCTGCGGGCATGCCTTCGTGAAAGAAAAACCTTTTCCAAACTGTCAGGAGGTGAAGAACGGTTTCTCCTCTCCTCAAGAAGTTTATGTATGAAATTTTGAACCAACCTAAATTTAACCGGATTCCAATCGGGGTTCTGCATCGGAGGCAATTCCAATCGCTCCACCCGGAAGATCTCTTCGCCCAGTTCCTTTGTTTCGAATCCACATCCCTGTAAAAACACTTTGAATGCCTCGGGAATCCACTTCGGAATCAGGACCGGTTTCGGCTGCCCGAGGATCAGATGAGGAAGCAGATCCGTCATCAGGTGATAATAACTATCAATATGGGGAGAAATACCAAGATGATAACTTCCCGGCAGAAAATTTGATCCATGATCTTCAGGAAGCCCTTGGCTGATCCGTAGGCGAACCTGTCTGGAATGTTCTCCGAATTTTGGATTTTCTTCAGGATTTTCAAGATTCCAGGGAAAGCGCTGGAAATGATACCAAAGCTGCTGTTTGCAGCGGACTAAACCATCCCGGGCATCGAGTAAAACATCTTCAAGCAGAAGTGCTTCAGTTTGGGGAAGCATTCGTCCCTTGATAACAAAATTGGAAGATTTAGCATCAGCGGAAAAATCTTGGGTTGGTTTCCCGTATTTTCAGCCAGTCCCGTAATGATGCTTGTAATAATCACGGTACGCTCCCGAAGTAACCTGCTCCACCCATTCCTGATGATCGAGATACCATCGCATGGTCTTTTCCAGGCCTTCACCGATCTGGTGACGGGGTTGCCAACCCAATTGATTCTGAATTTTTGATGCATCAATTGCATACCTCCGGTCGTGACCGGGGCGGTCCTGAATGTGGCGTATCAGGTTCAGGCAAGACTGTTCTGGAGAGTTTCCAAGTTCGGCATCCATGAACTGGCAAATGTAACGGACCATACTCAGGTTTTCCCATTCGTTCAGCCCTCCGATGTTGTAGGATTCTCCGGACTGACCTCGATGAAAAACCACGTCCAGGGCTTCGCAATGGTCCTCCACATAAAGCCAGTCTCGAACCTGCAGGCCATCTCCATAGACCGGTAATTCTTTTCCTAAAAGACAGTTTCGGATCATCAACGGGATCAGTTTTTCAGGAAATTGGTAGGGACCATAATTGTTCGAACAATGAGTGATCAAGGTGTCCATGCCGAAAGTATGATGCCATGCCCGGACAAGGTGATCGCTGGAAGCCTTCGAGGCAGAGTAGGGAGAATTAGGCGCAAAAGGGGTCTGCTCGGTAAATAATCCCTCTTTCCCCAGCGTGCCATAAACTTCATCGGTACTGACATGGAGGAAACGGTGATCCTTCAAATCCTCTTGCCAATGATTCCTGGCCGTTTCAAGAAGTTGGAAGGTCCCCTTGATGTTGCTTTCAATGAATGGAGAAGGATCGTTGATGCTGCGGTCGACATGGGATTCCGCAGCAAGGTGAATTACCGAGTCGATGGAAAACTGTTCGAACACCTCATCGAGTTGTTCCTGTTTTCTGAGATCCCCTTGAAAAAAATGATAATTCGGGTTGGATTCAACCCCAGCCAGGTTGGCGAGGTTCCCTGCATAGGTCAGCGCGTCAAAATTGACGATCGTGTCACCAGGGTTTTGAGCCAGCCAATAATGAATCAGGTTCGAACCAATGAAACCGGCACCCCCGGTGATCAGGATGACCATCCATCAAAATGAAGCACTCAGAAGATCGAGCTTCAGTCTGTATTGATCTTCATCCATGTGTAATTTCGGCATCCCTTTCAGCGGTTGCAGAACCAACTGTTTTCTTTCTGCATCCATATGAAGCAATCCTTCTTCATGATTTTGACTCATGAATGCGTCTCCGCCGGAATTCACATCATAGACACCGTAGGCCATTCCGATAAAAACACCGAATGCGGCACCCCGGAGGATGTATTTACTGAAAAGTTTGTCATCTTTGTCCGTATCCTGAAGGGACCAGGAAGCCAAACCCACCACCGAACCGATCGCAGCTCCCCAAAGGCTATCTTTGAAAACGACTTCCAGAGCCTGGGCTCGGGCACGGGTTTCAAAATTGACTAGAACAAATGACATAAGAAAACCGACTAGAATCATCCGATGAAAGCGGTTCATATACAACTCCATGTTGTTGGCATAAAATTTTTATGGGGTTACAAACAGATATCTCAAAATTACATCAATTGGATCAGGAGTTCAACCCTTCCTTGAAAGCTGGTTCAAGACCCAGTCAGCCACAAGTCGCGATTTGCACCATCGTGTGAACAATTTTCCTCCATGACCGACGCTCCATCTGAAAAATTCGACGCCTTAAATCCTGGAGACTTTTTCTCCGATCATCTTGATGAAGTTCAGAAACGATGGCTTTACGCCCAGGTGATGAGACTGATCAACACCCATTCCCGTTCGGCCCCTAAAACTCAAAAATTGCTCAAACCTCTGGTGGAAGAATTCTTCCCTGGAAAAGGACCTCCTGAAGAAATTCCTGAGAGGAAGGAAACCATCAACAAAGCTTCAGGAATTTCCACGACCCCCCAGATTCGGCAATATCTCTTGGACCAACTGGCCTATTTCGTAACCCGGGACCTCCCGCTAGAAAAAAAAGTTCTGCGGATCTTCCAGGATGCCCTTGCGGATTTTGAACTGAGTCCCAGGCAAATCAGCAGTTGGCTGAAAAGACTGGGACATCATCAACTGGCAGGGAAACCTGAAATCGCCGTTCAAACGACCCATGATTATGTCCGGACTGCTTTGCTGGACTGCACAGAAGATCATGCCCTATTTCATTTCCACCGACCGCTGGTTCGGGGAGTCTTCATCATGCTCGAATTGAAAAAAGACTGCCGGACCGAAGCTTATCACTCCCCCCTGCATGCCACAGTAAAGAAAGTCAGGGTGAATCCTCTGAAAGAATCGGAATACCAGGTCCAGGTCGAATTTCAGCAATTGCTCGAGGAAAAACATGGGATTCTAGATTTACTCAAACCACCTTCCCAAAGTACCGATCAATTTCTGGAATTCGGAGACATTCCTTCCCCCAGCCGATCTCTGAAATTAAAACTGGTAGGCTGTCCACTTTGTGAGGAAACCCGCCTTCCGTTTTGGTCTTTGAAACCAGGGGCGATCCGGGAAAGCCGGCATGTTTTTGGATTCCCCGTCTATCACTCACCCTACCCAGGATTTGAGGAGTGTGATTTTCACCGATTAAGGGTTACGGTCTGCCCGAGATGTTTTTATGCTTCATCCAGGATTGAGGATTTTATCGTCCAGGCCGGGGAGCCTTTCCAAAAGGACCGGGTGATGATCAGGAAACTCTGGGATCATTCCTGTCCTGAATTGAAAAAAACTCTGAATGAACTACCCAGCCGTTTTGGCACCCATTCGAGAACTAACGATGAAGCGGTGCTATCTTATAAAATTGCAATTCAAACACTGACGATCATGGATGAACTTCAGCCTGATCAGGATACCAAGCTGGAATTGCTTACCCTTGGTTTGCTCTGTTCTGAAAAGCTGGAAAAGCTGGGGCGTTCCGAAGAATCCTTGGAACAGAAAATCGAAACCCTCAAAAGAATCGGAGACCCCACCTCAGGGCTGGACAAAGCAAATCGTATCCGGGTGATTTTCTGGAAGTGCCTGCTGGAACTGGAAACCGGTCAAAAAAAGAAAGCTTCGATCAGTTTGAGGCAGTTGGAAAGCCTGGCTCTGGGGAGGGAAACTGATCTTTATACCGCCAATCTGCTCGATCAAAGCCTGAATCAGGCCCGAAAGGCATTACTAAAAAAGCAAATATAAAATATTGGGAAGGAACGCTTTAAATGCCGATCCCCAAGAGCCTCAATGCTACAAACACCAGTAGGATGACACCTCCTACAATGACGAGCAAAAACATGCGGTCTTCCATCAAGTTCAGTAATTTTGATTCAACCCGTGCACTGAAGTTGCTGATTTTCACGAATCATGGTTTCGACTTCACGGAGAAAAAGATCGGCTCTGATTCCCTGTCTTTGTTTTTCCATGGGTTCCGATAAGATATTATTGTTATCAGGATAGAGCCGCTTGTAGTTGGATTTCATCATCTGACTGAAAACATGAAGCCCTTCAGTTTCACAGCCCATCACATTGGAAAAGACGGCAAGGTGTTCTCCGCGGCCCTGTGCACTGGCTTCACGAAGTTGAGCCCATTGAGATTCGACAAATTCTTGTCGGACTTGAGCAGAAAATTTCCGCTGTTTACATCCTGAAGTCCCTGAAGTACT
>LNZD02000095.1 GCA_001469005.2 SAR324 cluster bacterium lautmerah10 | reverse complement strand
GGAAGGGAAACCGATGCCCGGAACATTATCGACGAGGCCATCGAATATGCCGCTTCGATCAATTGTCAAAACATTCATGTCATCGCAGGGATTACCGGGAAAACCCAGAAAGCCGAGGAGACCTTCCGGGAAAACCTCCGTTATGCCACGCAAAAAGCTTCAAATCACGGGATAACCATCCTCATCGAACCACTGAACCTGCTCGACACTCCCGGCTATCACCTGTCAGACCTGGACCACGCCATAGAAACCCAGGATGCGGTAAACAAACCGAATTTAAAAATCATGTTCGACTGTTACCATATCCACCCTGGCTCTTTGCCGAAATCGACTCCATCGGCTGGGAAGGTTATTTAGGGGCTGAATACATTCCAAAAACAAGTACAGAAGAGTCTTTGGGTTGGATAAGAAATTACCTGTAAATCGAATCAAACACTCATCTCATAAAGCAATAGATGGGTCTGTTCTTCTCCCATTTGTCCGGAGAAGGTAATGGATGAAATTTCCGAGGTGGGCGGAATTTCAACGGCTTCGTGTTTTTCCAGTATCATCTGATTCACCATGAGCGTTCCTTCAAGGCAGAGCACGTAAGCCTGTCGAGAGGGTTTCAGTTCGAATTCAAGAGACTTTCCTTCCTCGATTTCTGACGCGAAGAGATTGAAATCCTGATGGATTTGGATTTTCCCTGTCCCTTCCAGGTCCGAGACAAGATGGAGCCACTGGTTGAGCCTTGCATGCCTGGTGTTCGAATCTGCAGAAAAACTTCCATAACGAGGTGTTAAGCCCTGGGTTCGGGGAAGGATCCAGGATTGAATGAAACGGAGGTCCTGTTCCGGATCGAGGTTGTATTCACTGTGCATTACCCCGGTTCCCGCGGTCATAAACTGGACGCTGCCCCGACCCAGGGTTTCTTCACTTCCCATGGAGTCCTTGTGAGTCAGTCCTCCGTGAAGAATGTAGGTGATGATTTCCATATCCTGGTGTCCATGAGTTCCGAAACCCCGCGAAGGTTGGATCAGATCATCATTGACAACCCTCAGACACCCAAATCGGTTTCTTCCACCATGCCATTCTGCAAAAGAAAAATGGAATCGGCTTTTCAGCCAATTTTTATTGGTCCAACATGGGTGATCCGGTTCATTGGGACCGTTTCCAAACCAGGAAGGATCCGGTTCAGAGACAAAGAGGTCATTAACTGAGATTTTATTCATATTCAATTTTTCAAAGTCGGATGTTTCAGTTAGTTTGTACGATTTAAAAAATGCCGTCTTTAGATCCTGAATGATTTCATGATCAAACCAATTTCATAAAATTCCGAGCCGAATCAGACCTTACCGGTTCACTTGATTGTTGCGTATTCAGCCTTTTCCTATTTCATTTTTTTTTGAAAAGTTCAGTGTCCAATTCGAAGACTCAAACCATGACAGGATTCGAATGGATGCTGTTGGTGCTCTTGTCTGTGGTATGGGGCGGTTCTTTCTTCTTCAATGGCATCGCCCTGCGGGAATTTCCGACATTGTCGATTGTGACAGCAAGAGTGGGGCTTGCTGCTCTGGCATTACTGTTCCTGATGAAGATGCTGGGACAGGGCATTCAGTTGAATCGTCAGATTCTTAAGGCTTTTTTCGGGATGAGTTTTTTAAACAACGTGGTTCCTTTTTCCCTGATTGTCTGGGGACAACAGCATATTGCTTCCGGAGTTGCTTCCATTCTGAACGCCACTACCCCCCTCTTTACCATGCTCGTCGCCCATTGGTTCACCACGGATGAAAAAATCAATCCGCGCCGCTTGCTCGGGGTGCTGACTGGTATGGGAGGAGTCGGCTTGATGATGGGGCTCGATTCAATGGAAAGCTCGGGATTCCACCTGTTGGGCCAATCCGCCATTCTCCTTGCAGCGTTCTCCTATGGATTGGCAGGGGTTTACGGGAAAAGATTCGCTCAATTGGAAATTCCGCCTCTTGCCACTGCTACTGGACAACTCTGTGCTTCGAGCATGATCCTGATTCCCCTGACTTTGTGGATTGATCAACCCTGGACTATGACCATCCCAAGTATTGAAGGGATGGGTTCACTGTTGGGAATCGCACTGCTTTCAACGGCATTGGCCTACGTCATCTATTTTCGTCTTTTAAAAACTGCGGGAGCAACGAACCTGCTGCTGGTGACTTTATTGATCCCGGTCAGCGCGATCATCCTGGGAGTGTTCCTTCTGGACGAAAGTCTCGAACCACAACATCTTTCCGGAATGGCCGTCATCAGCCTTGGACTCCTGATCATGGATGGGCGTTTGCTCCAGTTTTTTCGGAAAACCTTTCCTGCATAATCCGTTTCCAAATGCCATAACCCTTTCTTCTGATCCTCAATAACATCAGGAACCCCAAACAAAACCCATGGTTCAATACCCGTTTACCAAGGAATCTTCGGAAGCGATTCAGTCCGCCCTGAAAAATGAAGGGATGGTTTGTTTCCCGACAGAAACTATTTACGGACTTGGAGGAAACGCTCTTTCGCTGAAGGTGGTAGAGAAGATCTTTGCGTTGAAGAAAAGACCATTAGAAAAATCCCTTTCTGTGCTGGTTGACCAGGAATGGCTTGGGAAACTGGCTTACTGGGAGGATGACAAGATCGACCGGATCATAGAGGATTTCTGGCCGGGTCCCCTGACCCTGGTACTTCCTGCCAGGCGGGAACTTCCTGAATTCCTCAAAGGACCGAATCAAACCATCGCATTGCGCTGGAGTTCATCTTCGGTGGTTCAGGAAATGATCAAGCTTGGGGAATGCCCCCTGATCGGAACCAGCGCCAATCTTAGCGGGATGCCCTCTTGTTCCAGTTCTGCAGAGGTTGTTGAACAATTCGGAGACCAAACTCCACTGTTGGTGGATTCAGGGGTCCTCCCAGAAAATCCTCCTACCACGCTCCTCGATTGTACCCGAACTCCCTTTAGTTTCATTCGCTCAGGCAGTATCGATCAGAAAATATTGGAAGACTATATCTAGAGGTTCCAAGCTGATCTTGGATTCAATTTTTAGAAAAAGAATCCGGGAGCCAGATTCAAAAATAAAGCCTGGCTTAGAGGTTGGATACGTTGATTTCGGGAAGAAGGCCGGAGGGATTTCCCGTATGCAACAACCAGAGTTGATGCGCAGCCCTTGTGACTCCCACATAAAGAAGATGCCTTGATGCCTCATCGATGCCATAGGTCGAAGCATCAGCATCGGTGAGGATCACATAATCGAATTCCAGCCCTTTGGTTTGGGCAATGTCCGTGATCTCAATCCCGGGTTTGAAAGTGAATTCCTGGTTTTTGATCAAACGCATGTTGGGCACATCCGCCCGGACCAAACCCCGATACAGTTCTTCGGCAGCATCCAACTCTCGGGTTAAAACCGCGACACTGGCTTGGGATTCCCTGATCTGGAGATCTTCCAGCGCATCGGAAAGAAACAGAATCAGAGCACCCTGATTCCTGAATGAAAAACGTTCCACCGGAGCACCGTGGCGAACTGCACGCCATTCTGTGTTGACCGTCTTTCTGCCGATCACGGATTTTGCAACTGTCATGATTTCATGAGTGGAACGGTAACCCACAGTCAGAGGGTCCAGTGCCTTGACATCCACATTCAGATGCTCAAGAACCGATTCCCAATTTTCATGACGATTACCGATCAAAATCCGCTGATCCATGTCTCCCGCAAGAGTGATGCTTGGGCGGTCGGTGGGAGAAAGGTTGATGAGCAATTGCATTTCCAAAGGACTGAAATCCTGTGCCTCATCGATCATCAGATGGGTGTAGCGAAGAGGCTTACCATTCTTTCGCAGAATGGGGCCTATCAGCAATTGATGAAGCAAAAGCAACAGGGTGTCATCTTCTTCATCCAATGAAGGCTGTTCATCCATGAAGGAAGACCCCTGGCTCAATCCCTGGGCTGCCAGAGATTCAACGACACTCTCCCGATCGGATATTTCATTTTCTCCGGATAAGGCCGTTCGTCTTTGATACTGTCGGACGCACCAGGACCAGACACTTCGAAGCTGCCCTTCGGTAAAGTCATCCGGTATGTGCTTTTTCGCTCCCTGCTCCAGGGTTTCCCAGAAAAGAAAACAGTCATTCCAGAGGTGAATCACCAAGCCGTCCGGATTTTGTTCAAACCCCGGGAACTGGTCTTCCACAAGTGCTTCGAGGCTTTGCATCAGGGAAGGATTGGCACAGGGCTCGATGTTTCCTGCAACCCGATTGCCCCTCGACCACTGGAGCAGCCTTTTCACTTTGGGAACCAGGGGATATGGCTCAAGCTGCTTCCATAGATCCTGGACCAGTTGACTTTCCCCATATGCACTGGTTTTCGAAAATAATTCCTGCTGGAACTGCTGTTCCCGTTGTCCGATCACTTCTCCGAACCATTTGAGCAGGAAAGGATGACGTTTGAACTGGATCACCGCAACTGGAGTACTTTCCGAGTAATTCGATGGAAGTTCCGGAAAAAGACGCGCGCGCAATCTTGACGACCATTCCTGATACACTCTTGGTTTGACTCCATGAATCCCGAGGGAAGGCAGGACCTTTCCAATATAATTTGCCAAAGCGGGCCCAAAGACCACCGGCATCACCGTGTCAGACTTGAAATAACCGGTTTTTTGACTGATCAGGTAGGCCATCCTGTGAAGAGCGACGGTTGTCTTACCCGAACCTGCTCCTCCCTGAATCAGGATCACTCCTGACTCTGGCTGGGTAATGACGTCAAACTGCTGTTGGTCGATCAGTGCCGTGATCTGTTTCAGGTGCTTGTCGACACTGTAATGTTTGGGGCCCTTAGAGCGGCCAAGCCGCCCTGCAATGAATTCTTCCTCAAAGGGTCGGGTAGCACTTCCAGTACCTCCTTTCAGTCGTGAGATATTTTGGGCGCCTTGTACCCAACGTCCATGGCGTTCTTCAAGCATCCCACCGTTCCAGGTGATGCGCTGCACATGCCCTTCTTCGATCACCAACATACGCCTGCAGATCACTTCTCCCTCGATTTCCCGGTCGCCGATTTCCTCGACATAATCATCACCTTCACGGTATTTGAAGAAAATCCTGCTGATGGGAGACTGGCGCCAATCGACAATGGGACAGGGGAGATGACTGGAAAAACAGTTCCCTGAGCCGATCAGTAAATCGCGTTCACGACCGTTTTCCAGCAAACGCATGTGCCCGAAGTAGGGTGATTCGGGATCGATGAAACTCGAACTTTGAGTGTTTTGCTGCTGGTGTTTGAGAATCACCATCCGTTCCATCTGGGCCATCAGTGCAGGCAAATCTTCTGTCCTTGCTTCCGCCAGGGAGTCCCGGATTTCGATGATCTCCCCAAACTGATTTTTCAATTCAGGATCCTCCTTATCCTCTGAGGCTTCCAAAAGCAAACCCTGTTGGACCTCCAGCAGAAGTTTCAGTTCCTCTCGAAGAACCGAATCTTCATCACCGCTCAAACTTGTGCTTTCCTCGTTATTCTCTGTCTCTTCCATTTCACCATCTTCAAACATCGAATCAGGCCCCCCTGACGACCGAGGAACCCAACCAATCATGCAGGCCACGTCGGTTTCGGTTCAAAAAAACCAGTAACAGGGGCCATCCGCCCAGAACAAGCCCAAGCAACCAGCCCAATTCACGGAGGATGTTTCTCGCAAGGTTTGGACTTTCTGTCTTGAAATCCGATTCGGACTCATCCTGGCGGATAACCCGTACTGCACAGATGAATTTCCCCGGAGTCTGTCCTCCTAAGGAATGAAACAAAATGAAATATCCTGCAAATAGCAAACTTAAATACATGACCGTCAGCGGTTGAGTCGGGATTCCAGTCACCTGTTTCATGAACCAATGCATGTTTTCCATGATCAATCCGTCTGTCAGAAAATCCGTGAACAAAAAGAAGATGAAGATCATCTGGTAATCGATCAATCTTGCCAGTAGTCTACGGATCAGTCCCGGCCTGTTCCTGTTACGAGATTCATTGAAATCATAACTTGTATACGTCTCTTCTATTTGCATCAGACTGGAACCCTTTTGATTTTTCCACCCAGTGCGTTCAACCTTTGGTCGATGGATTCGTAACCCCGGTCAATCTGCTGGATGTTCATGATTTCCGTGGTCCCATGAGCCCCCAATGCTGCAATCAACAGGGCCATTCCTGCACGGATATCAGGAGACGAGACCAAGGCTCCCCGCAGCGGAGATGGCCCGGAAACAACCACCCGATGCGGATCACAGAGGATGATCTGGGCTCCCATGGAAATCAGTTTGTCCACCCAGAAAAGTCGACTTTCGAACATCTTCTCAAAGATCAGGACGGCTCCCTCACATTGGGTGGCAGTCACAGTAATAATACTTGTCAGATCTGCAGGAAAACCAGGCCATGGACTATCATCGATTTTGGGGATCCCACCTGGAATGTCGGTTTTCACCTTCCGCTTTTGTATTTTGGGAACAATCAGATCATCCCCATCGGCTTCGGTTCGGATTCCGATTTTTTCAAACATGTTGCAAATCACCGAGAGATGTTTCACCCCGGCGTTTTTAATCGTCAATTCACTTTTTGTAACGGCGGCAAGACCGATGAATGAACCGACCTCCGTATGATCGGGCTGGATCCGGTACTCTCCTCCCCCCAATGCATCGACCCCTTCAATTTGGAGCATATTGCTGCCGATTCCCTCAATTTTCGCTCCCATCAGGTTGAGAAAATGACAAAGGCCCTGGACATGGGGCTCACATGCCGCGTTGTATATCGTGGTCTTACCCTGGGCAGTAACCGCAGCCATCAAGGCATTTTCCGTCGCCATGACACTCGCCTCTTCAAGCTGTAAATAACACCCCTGTAGCCTGTCGGCATGCATGATAAATTTCCCTGGCTGACTGTCATCGATACTGACCCCGAGTTGCTGAAATGCCTGCAAGTGTACATTTACAGGGCGCAGGCCAATACGGTCTCCTCCGGGATAGGGCAGTTCTACCCTGCCTCTTTTTGCCAACAACGGACCTGCCAACAAAAAGGATCCTCGGATGGATGAAGCTTTCTTGGACTCCAAAGAATGCTTTTCAAGTGAAGTGGGATCAAATGCATAACTGCTGGGTGATATTCTCTCAACTCCAACACCGAGTTCCTCGAGAATTCCACACATCGAGCGGATATCAAGAATATCGGGAACATTGTTGAGCGTTACCGTTTCATTGGCCAATAACACGGCCGCTAAAACAGGAAGTGCTTCATTTTTGTTGCCGGAAGGTTCAATACCTCCTTGAAGAGCATTTGCTCCTTCGACGATGAATTTTTCCATCATTTCATGAGTTCAGAAGTGATGATCCTTTAAACTGAATCTGTTTGCCAGAGTCACCGAAACATCTTTGAAATTGACCTGATTTGGTAAAATGATCAGGAGCTATATCTCACGACCATGGCTGATTAAAATATGAATGGATTGGAACCATGAATTCCCGGAGCAAATCTTCATCTTCCGGGAATGTAAACCCTGCCTTGTTAACTCATAACCTCCTGTATTGAAGGAGTCAGGTGATGCCGCAGGCGGCTAAGATTACCTGGCAGGCTGGTCAGAGTCATCAAGATTCCCTCCTCCTGATAGTCAATACTGTCGACCCTGCTGTATTGATAAATGTCTGAAATATTTTGGGATTGTTGGTAATCCAAGCGGATGGTCATCGTCTCCATCCTTTTTTCAAAAAAACTTCCGATGCTTTCTCTTAACTCTTCAACTCCTTCATTCAAGGCTGAGATAAAAACCGAATCCGGATTCAGTTTCCGCAGAATCTGAAGTTGAGCCAATGGAACCTGATCAATCTTATTGAAAACCTTGAGAACCGGAATGCAATCCGCATCCATCTGGCTTAGAACCTGATGCGTCGTTTGAATATGATCTTCAAAATCACTGCTTGCATCAATCACATGAAGCAATAGATCCGCATCGCGGATGGTGCTTAGGGTTGAGCGGAAAGCCGCGACCAGTTCGTGAGGAAGATTCTTGATGAATCCCACCGTATCGGATAACAGAATCTTGGGCCTGAAATCCTCCTCCATTAATCGTGTGGTCGAATCGAGGGTGGCAAATAAGCGATTTTCCACCAGTACATGAGAGTCGGTCAATCGATTCATCACGGTCGATTTGCCTGCGTTGGTATAACCCACCAAACTGACATTCAGGCATTGAACCCTTCTTTTTTTCTGGGTGTTGCGTTCTTTTTCGATTCGTTTGATTTCATCGCGAAGTTTCGAAATCCTGCGTCGCAGATATTGGCGGTCATTTTCAATCTGCTTTTCCCCTCCACCACGGGAGACTCCAATACCACCACGTTCCCGGTCCAGATGTTTCCAGAGTCCTGCGAGTCTTGGCATCAAAAATTCTGCCTGGGCCAGTTCAATTTGAAGCTTGGCTTCCCTCGTACGGGCATTACGGGCAAATATTTCAAGTATCACCTGGGTCCGGTCCAAAACAGGACGTTTCCATTTTTGCTCAAGGTTACGGGTTTGTTTCGGAGTCAAGGAGGCATCCACGATTACGGCGTCTGCACATTTCTGATGAAGGACTTCCTTGATTTGACTTAATTTTCCGGTACCGAAAAAGTAGGCAGGGTGAATTTGGGGCCGGTTCTGGATGATCCGGTCAGCAACCTTGGCTCCCAGAGATACCACCAGAGAGGCTAATTCTTCCAGGGATTGATGCGCTTCCTGACTGGTTTGTTCTAGTTGAAGGGAAAGTAATAGGGCATTTTCCCATACACCAAACAAACGGTTTTCGTCCAATCGACTCCTGTATAAGGATTTTATTCAGAAAAAACTTATGCTTTTAAAAACTTTTTTTGAAAAGATATTACAAAAAAACATCTTATGATTGTTTACTGAAACCTGCAAAAGTCAATCTGATTTTAAACCTTTGAAATGACGAAAAATAAAATGATTTTAAACTTAACTGTAGTTTAAAAAATGGTTGTTTTGAAAATTTAAATTGGAATGGAGGAACCGCCCCCGTTAGAAGGCGGTGTATGAACAATGAGGGGTCAGGAACTGAAGAGATTATTCCAGAATTGTTTGCTGACCTGCTTACCAAGGTCTGCAATGGACTCCGTCAGTGGGATGGATTTTGGACAGGCTTCAACGCAATTTTGAGCATTACCACAATCAGAAATCCCACCTTTCTGCATCAGCACGTTCAGTCTTTCATTGCGTAGATTTTTCCCAGTGGGATGCATGATGAATAAACGGGCCTGATTCATAGCCGCTGCACCAAGAAAGTCATTGTTCTTGGAATATTGGGGACAAGCTTCCACGCAGCATCCACAAGTCATACATTCTGAAAGTTTGTAGGCAACATGCTGATGTTCCGGAGAAATCCGTTCCCCCGGACCCAAATCATGATAGCCATCAGCAGGAACCCATGCCTGAACTTTCTTAAGAGCATCGAACATTCGCGAACGGTCCACGGCAAGGTCACGGACGACTGGAAATTTGGTCATCGGTTCCAGACGAATGGGTTCTTCGAGTTTATCGACCAGTGCGCTGCAGGATTGCCTTACCTGACCATTGATCACCATGGTGCAGGAACCACATACTTCTTCCAAACAACTGCAATCCCATACCACCGGAGAAACTTTTTCTCCTTTACTATTGACCGGGTTGGCTTGGATGTCCATCAAACAGGAAATGACATTTGAATTGGACTTGTAAGGAACTGTGAAATCTTCCCAATAGGGAGCAGCATCCTTCGAATCCTGACGCTTGATTTTAAATTTCAACATTCTTGACATGGCGGTTCTACTTCAATCGTATTTGCGTGGGCGAGGGGCTATCAACGACGTATCCACCGATTCGAAATCGACAGCAGGTTTTCCATTATTATACGTTGCAATCGAAGATTTGAGCCAATCTTCATTGTTCTTTTCAAAACGTTCCATGTAGTCCACATGACTCGGGGCAAACTGATCCTTGTGGACTCCTCCATTGGCTTTTTGTTCCTCATATTCCAGGTAGTCCGCAGGATCAAAATCATCAGGCTGATTCAGATCAAATTCGGGCTTGTAATGGGACCCACGGAACTCATCTCTCTTCAATGCCCCCATGGTGATGATTTTTGAAAGCTGGATCATGTTCCAAAGCTGGTTGACAAAACTTGGAACAGGATTGGACCAATCCTGGGTGTCAACACATTCAATGTCCTTCCAGCGTGATTCAATGTCTTCAATGACGTCCAAAGTGGATTGTAGTTTATCGTTCTCACGGACAATCAAGACGTTGGAAATCATGGCTTCTGCCAATTCACTATGAAGGGCATAGGGGTTTTCAGACCCTTTCATGCTTGAAATATCAGAGAATCTTTCCTTCCAGCGTTTTTCGTCATTTTCAAAGACGGATGACGGCAATTGGGATGCTGCTTCCGGGAGATTTTTTAAATAGTTATTCACTCCCGGTCCCATCATCAATCCGGTGTAGATGCAACTTAACAGGGAATTTGCTCCAAGCCGGTTCGCACCATGATACTGGTAATCCGCTTCTCCTGCTGCGTACAATCCTGGAATGGACGTCATTTGGTTTCTTGGAGACTGATGATTGATGAATCCATCATCAGTGCTTTCGTAATCGGTCCAGATTCCACCCATCGAATAATGAACCGCTGGAAAGATTTCCATGGGTTCCTCACGGGGATCAACGCCAGTGAATTTTTCATAAATTTCTAGAATCCCTCCAAGACGGTCATCGAGGAATTCCCGGCTTTTATGAGTCAGGTCCAGGTAGACCTTCATTTCACCATGCACACCGAGTTTCTGGTTGATGCAAATATCATAAATCTCACGGGCACCGACATCACGCGGAACAAGATTACCAAAACGTGGATACTTTTCTTCAAGGAAGTAGAAACGTTCGTCTTCCGGAACATCCCGGGGTTTACGCTCGTCTCCAGGATTTTTCGGAACCCAGACACGACCACCTTCTCCACGAGCTGATTCACTCATCAGTCTTAACTTATCTCTTCCCGGAATCGCTGATGGATGAATTTGGATGAATTCCGCATTCCCGTATTTTGCTCCCTGAAGGTAGGCTGATGTCGTTGCCGTTCCTGTACAAACCATGGAATTGGTACTTCTTCCGTAGACCAGTCCCGGACCTCCGGTTGCCAGGATGACCGCATCCCCACGTTCTGCCCGGATTTCACCGGTTCTTAAGTTGTTGATGGTTGCCCCAACACATCGTCCCTCCGAATCAAGGACTGCTCCCAGGTACTCGTGCCATTCCATTTTTTCGACCAGCCCCTGGGTTTCAAAACGTCTTACCTGCTCATCAAGAGCATAGAGTAATTGCTGTCCGGTGGTTGCCCCGGCAAATGCAGTCCGGTGATGCAGGGTTCCTCCAAACCGTCGAAAATCCAAATTTCCTTCCGGAGTCCTGTTGAAGGGAACCCCTAACCGGTCCAGGAGGTAAATCACGAAAGGCGCGTGATAACACATGTCCTTGCAAAGTGGCTGGTTCGCCAGGAAATCTCCGCCCTTGACCGTGTCATAAAAGTGAATTTCCGGAGAATCGCCTTCTCCCTTGATGTTGACTGCACCATTGATTCCACCCTGGGCACAGACGGAATGGGAGCGTTTTACTGGTTGAAACGAGATCAGAAGTACTTTGGTCCCCAGTTCTGCAATCTTCATCGTTGCCGCCAGTCCGGCAAGTCCTCCTCCAATGACAATAACTCTTTGATCAGCCATGACTTAATTTATGTGAGGTAAAACGATCAATACATTGTTTTTGTTACCAGATTGCTGCAAGAGCATAAAAACTGCTCACTGTAAGTACGAGAAAAGTGATGACACTGATCACCCTCATCCGCAGCTGTGAACGGGGGGTTAGGGCAATTCCCCAGGTGATGCTGAAGGTATTGATGCCGTTGGCAAAATGAAAGGTTGCGCCAAGCACACCAAGAACATAAACCGTTTTGGTCACCAGGCCGCTTTCGGGATCTGCAAATCCTTCAGCCAGATGTTCAAAGTGTGTTCCCCAGGTGTCAGCCATCAGAGGTCCGAGCTGAGCGTTCCAGACATGGGCAATGATGAAAAACAGCACTCCGATGCCGCTCAAACGCTGAAGCCAGTAAAGCAGATGGGCAAAATAATGATAATTCGGTTGTGCCTGGGCTTCGAATGTGATCATCGCCCCGTAGACCGAATGAAAGATCAGGGGAATGTAAACGATCAATGCCAGAACCCAGAGTGCCAACGGGCTGTCATAAAAAGAGTTGACTACCTCATTGTAAACCTCCGCACCCGAGTGCAGATAAAGCTGAATGTAAAGGTGATAAATCAGGAACAATCCGACCGGGACGATCCCGGTGAGGCTGTGAAGCCGACGATAAATAAAATGTGCGTCCATCGAAGCCCTCGGGGATGGAAGTTGACTGGCAGGTGAGACTCAATTTTTATGGATCAGGACTTAAGGGTCAATCATAAAAGCCCCTTAAGAATAGATTCCGAATTGATTCAAACGGATGGAATGCATTGCCGAAACAAAAGTCTGACAGAAGCCATCAGACTAAAGCAGTTACTCAGCCGTTTGAGCTCTGCCCATGGCAAGTGCCAATCTGGACTTATAACGGGCTGCGGTTCGGCGATGGAGGATCCCTTTGGTCACTGCTTTATCAATGGTTTTTTGAACTCCGGGATAAGCTGTTTTCAGGGTTTCAGAATTTCCTTCCTGCAGCAATGCACGAAATTTTTTGATCGCCGTTCGTGTGCTTGAACGAAGCGCCCGATTACGCAAGGTTCTTTTTTCGGTTTGACGGATACGTTTTTTTGCAGATTTATGATGTGCCATGGTTTCCTTATTTTTGGTTAAAAAGCATTTTCCAGGTGTTCTATCGTTCCTTCATGATTCTGATTCATGATGACAGAGATGACATCGAATCGAGGTTGTCTTGTTTCATCTTCATGTTCCATCAAGTAAAGACCAGCCAATTCACGGATCCTCTTGCCCTTAGCTTTGGTGACGGATAGAGATGGATGCAACGGAGCAGAGCCTTTCCTTGTTTTGACTTCACAGAAAACAAGGTATTCGGAGTTACAAGCAATGATGTCAATTTCGCCGTAACGGCAACGGAAGTTGCGTTGAAGAATCGAATAGCCGATCCGCTCAAGGTAATCCGCAGCCAGTTTTTCCCCAATCGATCCAATTTTCTTTCTTTCATCACTCAAAACAGGGACGGCTGAATTAAATCATCAGGTTTATCCACATACTGAAATGAATGGCGGTGAATCATGGACGGTTTCCTCTTCTGAAGTAATTCCCGGTGTTCTTGAGTCGGATACCCCTTGTGACGCTCAAACCCCCATCCGGGATAAAGACATTCCATGCCCTGCATGACGCGGTCTCGAACCACTTTCCCAACGATCGATGCAGCAGCAATACTGGCTGATCGCGAATCCCCCTTGACCAGTGCCTCACCTGGAAGCTTCATTTCAGGATAACGGTTTCCATCGATCAGCGCATAATCAGCTTTAGGGTTAAGTCTTTCTACAGCCTTTTTCATCCCCTGTAAACTGGCCTGAAGAACATTAAGGCGGTCCACCAACTCGGCACTCATTGAGACAGTACTGACAGCAAGTGCTTCTTGACAGATAATCTTATAAAGTTCTTCACGTTCCTTCACTTTTAAGGCCTTTGAATCATCCAGTCGGTGATTTTCGTTCCAGTTTCTTCCAAGAATCACTGCTGAAACAACAACCGGTCCAGCCAAGGGCCCCCTTCCGGTTTCATCCACCCCAGCAATATTTCTGAATCCTTCACGCCAGGCCTTTTGTTCGTGACTCAGATCAGCCGCGATGGAACATCCTTTCCTTGATGCGTGCGGCTTTACCCCGCCTTTCCCTGAGGTAATAAAGTTTTGCCCTGCGGACCCTGCCGATCTTGAGTACTTTGATACTTTCGATACGTGGGGAGTGCAAAGGAAAAATACGCTCCACTCCATATCCCTGAGTCACTTTCCTTACGGTGAAAGTCGCCTTGTTGTTTTTGGGGCCACAGTGCTTGCGCAGCAGTACCCCTTCGAAGGACTGAATCCTCTCCTTGTTGCCTTCAATGATTCGATAATTGACACGAACCGTGGAGCCGACGCGGAGATCAGGCAGATCATCACGCAGTTGTGAGCGTTCTACCAATTCCATTGCAGTTGCCATGATCTTACTCAATGTTACGGGTTATTAAATCTGGACGCCTTTGTCGGGTTCTTTCCAGCGCCCGGTTCTTTCTCCATGCTTCAATCCGGCCATGATTCCCGGACAGCAATTCTTCCGGCACTTCCATGCCTTTATACATTCTAGGCCGCGTGTATTGCGGATATTCCAGCATACCTGCGGCAAAGGATTCGGTTTCCGAAGAATCCGGATTGCCCAATACCCCAGGCACCAGGCGGCTCACGGATTCAATGATCAGCATCGCAATCACTTCTCCACCGAGGCAAACATAATCGCCTCCCGAAACCTCTTCATCCACCAGTTCACGGACCCTTTCGTCAAATCCTTCATAACGCCCGCAAACCATCAATAATACCTCTCCGCATTGACTCCATTCCCTTGCTTTCTTCTGGTCGAAGGGACTTCCCTGCGGAGTCAGCAGGATTTTTCTAACCTTGCGCCCGAGTTGCCGATGATAGCCAACTCGGGTTTCTAAAGCTTCAGCGATCGGTTCGACCCGTAAAAGCATCCCGGGACCTCCACCGTAAGGCTCATCATCCACCTTTCGATGAGAACCGATCCCATATTCCCGGAAGTTATTCAGTTCCACCTGCAGCAGTTCCTTTTCAATCGACTTGCCAATCAGGCTTTCTGAGAGAAACGACCCGAAAAAATCCGGGAAAAGGGTCAGCAGGTCAAAATGCAGCATGGCTGCTTAACTCTTTTACAGCAGAGATGAAAAGCCTCATTCATCTCCTGACAGACTTGGAAGATGGCTTTTTTGCACCTCATCATCATCAAACAGACCAGGAACCGGATCGATCACCAGCTTCCGTGTTTCAAGGTCGAGCTCAAGAACCACCCCGGGAGCGTCCGGTATCAGGAATTCCTTCCCCTGATATTCCACTTCGTAAACAAGGTTGGCCCCGGTCTCAAGCCCCCTGATCACGATCCCAAAATCTTCCCCGTGCTGATCATAAACCCGACATCCAGGCAGACGATGTAAAAAAAATTCATCCTCGTCAAGGGGTCTCAACCTGGTATCCGCGATCAGCAACCGTCTGCCTTTAAGGGCTTGGGCCTGATCCCTTGTCTCCAGTCCTGAAAGGCGAATCAGCCAATTGTCCTGGTGAAACTGTATTTCAAGAACCTCAACCCTCTTCAGACCTTCTCCGGATTCCAGCAGAAATTCCTTTTCCTGGAGGTAGTAGTCCGGAGTGTCCGTCAACGGTCGGACCCTCACTTCTCCTTTCAAACCATGCGGCCCCAGGATCGTACCGATCCAGGTCAGATGACCATAATCCGGTGGATGATTCATCTTTCTGAAATTCCACCTGTTTCAACCAAAGAGAGTTTAAGCCCCTTCGATTTCGGCCTGCTTCATCAGTTTTCGAACCCGATCCGTCGGCTGTGCTCCTGCAGAAAGCCAGTATTTGGCTCGTTCCGAATCGATTTCAAAACGGTTTTCCTGAATCATCGGATTATAGAATCCAATGCGTTCGATGAATTTACCGTCACGTTTCTTCCGAACGTCGGCAACGACAATCCGGTAGTAAGGTTTTTTCTTAGCTCCTCCTCGGGCGAGGCGAATTTTGACCATGTTGTTTTTCTTCGTATTAGTTCAAAGGGTTATGACCATGATTGATCCATCACATCATGCTCTGCATCATGCGCATTGCTTTTCCTGGATCCTGGGTTTTTGAAAGTTTGTGCATCATCTTCCGCATCTGCACAAACTGTTTCAGCAAGCGGTTTACGTCACTGACACGGGTACCGCTGCCTTTTGCAATTCGGAGTCTTCTGGAACCATTCATCAGATTGTGATTGCTGCGTTCCTTGAAAGTCATGGAACTGATGATGGCATCGATGCGGTTGATCTTGGATTCATCAAAATCGGCATTTTTAAGGGCTGCGGTATTAACTCCTGGAATCAATTTTACGATGTCTGTCATTGACCCCATTTTACGCATCGAACGAAGTTGATCGCGAAAGTCATCAAGGGTGAATTCATTCCTCCTCAACTTATTCTGCATCCGCAGGGCTTCTTTTTCGCTGTAGGTCGATTCTACTTTTTCAATCAGCGAAAGCATATCGCCCATGCCCAAAATACGGGAAGCCACCCGTTCCGGGTGAAACGGTTCGAGATCTTCCAGTTTCTCACCGGTCGTGACGAATTTGATCGGCTTTTGAGTGATGGCCCGGATGGATAAGGCCGCACCGCCCCTGGCATCTCCGTCCATCTTGGTCAGTAAAACTCCGCTCAACTGAAGCCGGTCATCAAATCCCTTGGCGACATTCACCGCTTCCTGACCCGTCATCGCGTCTGCCACGAAGAGGATTTCATTTGGATTCACATTTTGTTTGATGCGAGCCAACTCCTCCATCAGCGTCTCGTCGATCTGTAGCCGTCCGGCTGTATCGATGAAAACGTAATCAGCTTCATTTTCTTTCGCTTCCCGGAGTCCGGCTTTGACAATTTCGACAGGATCCTGGCTGACTTCTGAGGCATAACAGGGAACTTCAAGGGTTCGTGCCAGTACCTGGAGTTGGTCGATCGCTGCGGGTCGGTAGACATCTGCAGGAATCAGAAACGGCTTTCCTCCTTTTTTCTTACAGTGAAGTGCGAGTTTTCCCACTGAAGAAGTTTTTCCTGAACCCTGGAGTCCAACCATCATTGTGACTAAAGGTGGGGTTTCAGATGGGCTTAAGTCAACATTCTCCCCACCCATCATTTCCGTCAATTCCTCATTGACGATTTTGATGAATTGCTGCCCCGGTGTCAGTGATGCCTGAACCTCCTCACCCATCGCCCGCGCCTGGACGGTTCTCAGGAAGGATTTAACAACCCTGAAATTGACGTCGGCTTCAAGCAGTGCCCGCTTGACTTCATCCAGCGTGTCGCGGATGTTGTTTTCATTCAAACGTCCACGCCCCCGTACCTTTCTCAGGGAACCGGTCAGTTTTTCGGAAAGCTGATCAAACATCTTTATTTAGAAAAAAATAAAACTCTATATTTAAAGTTAATTTTCTTTTTTTGTCAAGTAAGCCCAGTTTTTCCAACATTTTAATATGAAAAAAAATTAAAATTGGAGTTTCGGAATTGAACGGAGTCTCCATTGAAAACCCATGAGAAACTTGGTCGGGATCATGAGAACACAGCAAAAAAAAACCCCGCACCGTTTGTCGGAGCGGGGTTTCAAATTGGCTCCCCAAGCCGGACTCGAACCAGCGACCCAGTGGTTAACAGCCACTTGCTCTACCAACTGAGCTATTGGGGAACAAGCTCTTTGGGAAAGATTAAGTTAAAAGATAAGCCATGGGCTTACAAGTTTTTTATACTCTCAGGAGGGTAATTGAGTTGACTGCTAAAGACCGGATCGGGCCCTGACTCTGATCCCTTGACAAAAACAGGAGATGGTCCTCCAGACTGGTTTAGGGCCCTTTCGAGATAAGCCAACAAAAGGGGCCAGTAGCGGCGGCGGTAACGCACCAGCATCGGAGTGTGTCTGCCTTCCGGGATGCTCCAAAACTCCTTGGGCTGAGAGGCCGCTTCAAAAAGTTGAAGTCCGTGGTGATAGGGAACAATCGGATCACGGGTTCCATGAACAATCAACAGTGGGGTCGGACTGATACGGTGGATCACCGGTTGGGGGGCAAAACGGTCGTCAAAAAACCATCGTGAAAAAGGATCCCTGAACCATCGCAGGATTCCGATGTCGTTCATCTTGTCGTGGGCAATTTGTTGATAGGAAGCAAATGCTGATTCAGAAATAACCGCCGCTACCTGGGAGGGGTTTCGGTTACCGACCCAGTTCAGGGCAATGGCTCCGCCAAGGCTCTGTCCGAAAACGATCACCGGGCCGGGATCCTGCTCACGGCCCTTGACCAGGTATTCCAGTGCAGCATCTGCATCGGCCAGGGTCCCTTCAGGATCCGGAGATCCCTCCGAGAGTCCGTAGCCTTGGTAATCGAAGGTAAAAAGGTTGTATCCTGCATCTGGAAATTCTATCACCGAAACCAGAAAATGACTGATATTGTGGGCGTTACCATGAAAGTATAGAACCGTTCCCTTCACTGGTTTGACCCGCGAGGGAAGATACCATCCATGGAGCTTTTCTCCCTGGCTGTTGTTGAAATAAACATTTTCATGGGGAAAACCGAACATCTGCGGAGTAAAAAAAAGCTTGTCCGTCGGGTAATAAAAAAGGCCCTGGCAGCCAGCAGAAACAATGAACAACCATGAAAGCGTCGCCCAGAAGAAGATCCATCTGATTTTCAAACACCCATGACTCAAGAAAATCCAATTCACGTTTGAACTGAGATGAAACATCTTTTCCTGAAACTGCTGATTTGCTTCTTTACTTTTTCCGCCCATGGTTCCCAAGGACTTCCACGAGGATGGAATCTGATTTCTCTAAAGGACCTCATGTTAAAAACCATCGATGGCGATACCTTCGAGGCAGACCTCAACCGAAATGGAAGAATAGCAGGAAAACAGGAACGCGTCAGGCTCCTTTATGTCGACACTCCTGAACTGAATGAATCCCATAAAGGGAAGGATTTGCAGTATGGAATTCCTGCCAAAGATTTTCTGAAGCAAAAACTGAATACCGGAAGATGCAGTCTTTGGGTGGATCCGGAAAATTCCAGGGGGAATCGCGGACGTCTCCTGGGGCTCGTCGAATGCTCGGGAACCAACATCAACCTGGAATTGATCAGGGAGGGACACAGTTATTTTGACACCCGTTTTTCCAGACCCCGGAATTATGTGCTCTATGCACGGCAGGAAGCCCAGGCTTTCAACAGTCGGAGGGGTATCTGGAGCAGCCTTGATTCTAGAAAAGCCTACCTGAAACGGTTAAGAGACGAGGGGAAAACCGTCTATTCCCTGAAAAATCCCCTTTTCCGGGCGGAGCCCAGGGAATCTCTCAACTTGAAACCTGCTCAATACAAGGGGCTTTTTCTCAGGGTTCGGGGGTCAGTGTTGAAAACCCGAGACTTGAGCCGGGGAGCCCAACTGATCTTCCTGAAAAGCCGCAATCTGAAGCAGGGACTGCCTGTCATCACTTTTAAGGAACAGAGAAAGGAAAACCAGCTCGAGCAGTTGAGCCGGGGAACACGCATCCAGGTCGAAGGTTTTGTTCAATTATACCGTGGGAAACAATGGCAGATCCGGATGCACCGGGGTATGGTGCTGGACTGAATTTGGAACTGATTTGCCTTTGATGTAAGACTCTTTTTACAGACCCCGCATACGTTTCAGCATCGCTTCCTGTGAGACTTCGTGGTAATCATAGGATCGTGTCAAGGCGTTCATCGAGGCAGTTGGAGCCTGGGATCCTCCCTCAGAAAAAATCTGGGTCTGTGCTTTTTTGGTGGGATTGACATTACACGCCGGTAACAAGATTGCGATTGCAAAGCTGATTACTAGAAACTTGATCTGATGCATGGTCTTAACAAATGGGGTTAATAATAGCATTGAATACCGAGCAAATTAAAACCACTGGGACGAAGTATCGCAAGTCCATTGTCATATCAAGTCACGGGGAGGAGAACTGATTGAAAACTTTTGCAGTCTTCAATCCGACTGCCGGAAGAGGCAAAGCGGGAAAACGTTGGAAAGAACTGGAACAGAAACTGGAAACGGTGCATGGCCCCATCACCCCCTGTTTCACGGAATATCCCGGACATGCCACAATTCTCGACTCCAGAGGGCAATCCCATAGAGACCAAACAGATTGATGTCGGGAAAATGACGTTCCGTGACGAATCCGATGGCAGTTCCTTGCGTTATTATGCCAACATTGGCAGTCTGGGACTGAGTGGGGAGGTGGATCGTTTTCTGATGCGTCATCCAAATTTAAAGCAACTCGGCGGAAAGGTATTGTTTCTCTATGCAACCCTAATCCAGTTATTAAATTGTCCTCAATTTCAATTGAAAATTCGCCTTGATGATGATTCAGAGTTTGAGGTCCAAAGCCGATTGGTGGCCGTTGCGAACGGTCAGTTCTTTGGAGGAGGAATGCAGGTAGCACCTGAGGCTCTCCTGGATGACGGACTTTTTGATGTGATTTGGCTGAAAGAAATGTACCTTGCTACTTTTTTAAGACACCTCCCAAAAGTCTATTTTGGCAAGCATATGGGCATTCCGGAAATTCAACACCAACGGGCCAAAAAAGTTGAAGTGCAAAGCGATGAAAATGTTTGGCTCGATATCGATGGAGAATCTCCAGGAAAACTGGATGCCTGCTTCGAAATTCTTCCGGGACTGTTAAAACTTAAGACCTGATCGATTTAGAAAATGGAAACACTTTATTACAATCTCCAGGATCCTCCTCAATGGGATCCTCAACCGGAGGACCTCCCTTCGGATTCGGGTGCTGTTTTGGTGATGCGGCATTCCGTTAGATACCCGATGGTCGCGGGCCAGTTCGGCACCCAAATCGAACTTACTCCTACAGGAATCGAGCGTGCAAACGATCTTGGAAGAACCTGGGGCGACCGCATCCAAAAAGTCTCCAGCAGTTCATCCTTTCGATGTATCAAAACCGGTGAGCAAATCATCCTTGGAGCAGGGTTGAATGCCACAACCCTTCACAACCCTCCTCTGGGAGAACCCGGTGCTTACATCAACCAGTCCGAAAAAGCGATCGATACCATGAAAGAACAGGGTCCGATAGAGCTCGTCAACACCTTACTCCGTGGAGATCCCCTTCCCGGTCATATTGATGCCGTCGAGGGCAGTCGGATCATCCTCCAGTCATTTTTTTCGGAACATTCACCAAAAGGAACGATCCGTATCGAAGTCACTCACGATACCATCCTAGCCACCCTGATTTATCATTTGCGGGGCTTGACATCTATCACTGAAAAGGATTGGCCGAGGATGTTGGAAGGGGCTTTGCTGTGGCAGGAAGAAGAAAAAATATGCTGGAAATGGAGGGGAGATAAAGGATCCAGAAAATTAATCATTTGATCTGATGAACTCAGAGGCATCCTCCTGTCTGAAAATGGGTTGCAGACCAGCTTTCATCCTGAGGATCAAACTTCAGCATCCTACGATTTCCTGAAACATCACAATGGGAAACTAGGATCTTATCGTTGATGCCTAAAGCACTGGCAACCTCGAATCCATCGAGTACGGGTTTCTCGGATGCCGCATTCCAGGATCCTCCGGAAACTTCCCTTTTTTCCAAAATGCCGTTACCGCCATCCAGACGGTACCGATACATTTGATGGTCAGATTCGACACTGACCTGGCACGATCCTGTGCAGGACTGTTCCGCGCATCCCGACATGACAAAAAGAGCCACTAAAAAAACAGGCAACTTCAAATCGATCATCAGCTCCTCATTTTCTTTGGAGCATACCACACCTCCAACAGTCCGTGGCAAGCTCGAAATTCTCCAGCAGCCTGCTTGATTCTCAAAAAGAATCTGATACCATAAATCTTTCTAATTCTTCCAGCCCCCATGGAAGTATTCATGCTCCCGTAGTTTAACTGGATAAAATAGGGGATTCCTAATCCCTAGCTCTGCGTTCGAGTCGCGGCGGGAGCACCATGGTTTGCATCACAACATGGGCCATAAGCCCCCTTTTCTCCTCAGACAAGATCAAGGACACTCAGGCTTTTGGAAAAAAGCATGAGATACTTAAATCTCTGAGTGTCCTGACTAAGTGTGAGGAGGATTCCGAAGACTTAACTTTTTCCTTCGGCTTTGAGGTGTCCTATGACCTCATAAATCATTTTAATGCCACTATCCGTTGCTTCTTTCCTATGATTATTTCTAAGGTTTGTCATTTCATCATAGGCTGCTTTATTTGGGAAGGTGGCTACTGATCCATGAGTATGTTCATCAATCTCAAACCATTGCACTGAACAACCGGGCACTGATTTGGACATAACCTCATTTAAACCATTTTGCATTTTTTCCCAGTCAATGGGCGAATCATGTTTCCACGCTGTGTTTACAATGAATGTCATAAAATTCCTTTCTAAAGTTTTGTTCCGATGTTTTTTTTAAATTAACCTTAAGGAGATATAAAGTTCAAAAAAATGATTACGAGCGTATTAAACTAAACCTTCAAGACTCTTGTTTTTCAATGCTAAATGGAAGGATTTCCGTCAACTCT
The DNA here is from genome assembly GCA_001469005.2 of SAR324 cluster bacterium lautmerah10. Lineage (GTDB taxonomy): Bacteria > SAR324 > SAR324 > SAR324 > NAC60-12 > UBA1014. Next base: position 628 of record LNZD02000095.1, on the reverse strand, counting down.
TGAGGATGTTGGATGAAACAACATCAATTACAATCTTTTTTTCGATGATCGCTTCTTTGGTGAAATGAGAACCTTGATTAAAATGAGGTTCCTTCTCACCAAATTCTTCATTTTGATTTTCTAAACCCGGGAAGAACCTCTATTTAAATCAGTCTTGCAAAGGGATCATTTGCATGGTGGACATATCCACACCAGCTTCCTTAATTTTTTCCTGGTTTTTTGCCATGGCATTTTGGATGACTTCCATTGAATCCAACTCCTGTATGACATAAACCCTATCATTCTGCGCATCAAATCCTTTAGCCAAAACTTTAACCCCTGCTTCTTCACGCCTTTTGACGAATGCTTCATCCATAAACACTGTCTTCCAATGTTCGTAACCCTTCAAAACCTTAAAACTGGCGATGTTAATCATGGCAACCTTTCTTCATTGATGAAGTGTGGATAATTCTGTGTGAGTTTCACTCTTTTTCTTGATTCGGACCAGAGAAAAAGATCATCAATAAATCAGAACTTTTAAAAACTTTCAAGAGGGGTTATAGAAATGTGTATTCATAATTTTCATTTCTTACTGAAAAAGATTGTGACCTGAAAAAATTCAAGTTTTGATTGCCATTGATTCCTGCAT
>LNZD02000094.1 GCA_001469005.2 SAR324 cluster bacterium lautmerah10 | reverse complement strand
CAAATAAGATTTTTGTTGAGGAATTGATTGAATATGTACGTGAAAAATCGCCGTTAAATGTCCAACTGGATAATCGGATCAACTTGAAAACCATACAATTTAACTAAAAACAGGAATTATATGTCTAAAATAAGACCACCACGAATGAGAATGGCTCGTAAAATTAAAAAAGGTGATATCGTTAAGATAAAGGTTAAATTCAACCATCCATCATTTACTGGTTTAGGCAGGGCAAATCCTGAAAAAGAACCATCTTTTAACCGTGCTAAACCAGTAACATTCATTCGAAATATGTTTGTTTACTATGACGATCAATTGGTTACAAGATTTCGAATGTCGTCTGGAATTGCTGACGACCCCTTATTTACGTTTAAAATCAAAGCTGATAAGGAGGCGCCTTTAAAAGTGGTTTTTGTCGATAATCATGGCGAAAAATGGGAAACATCCAAAAAAATTAAATTTAAGGGATGAACCTCTTTCACTGCTCATAAGTCTAGTTCGTAACGAATTTTTTCAAGGTTGAATTTAAGGGAGGAAATTCAGCTTAAGCGTTTTAATTTTGAAAGGAATATTATGAAAAATTGTAGCCTTCTGATTTGTTTTATATTCATCTTCTGGTTTATCCCCCTTTCGGCCTCGACGGTCAAAGAAGAATTTAAAATAGAAGGTCTGATTTCTCCGGCAAGTCCTAAAGCGCTTCAATCCGAACTTGAAAAAGAATTGAAAGTCAAGGTTTTAGGCTTGGAACTTACCAATACAGAATCGGGTTGGCCTGTGCTGACACTTCAATATGACTCTTCATCAATTTCTAAAGAAGAAATTGAAAAAACTATTGCGAAAATAGAAGACCCAGCAGGTCATAACTATAAAGTTCACCATGGCCCATTACAGGCGAATGCTGCTTTGACCGAAGAAGAAATGCAGTCTATCGCAATGCTTGGTCCAACTGCTGAGGCATTTCCCCAACTAACCAATCCCTACTCTGGCGATTCAAGTTCAGTGGCCAGAGGTGAAGAACTATTTATCAAAAATTGCGCAAAATGCCATGGTGAGTCCGGTAATGGTTATGGACCGGTAACACAGGGGTTTACTACATGGCCAAGACAACTTTGGGCTTGGCATAAAACTGGACCTGAAACCGATGGTTATATCTACTGGTTTATTACCAATGGTAGATCCGATATGCCCCCATGGGGTGTTGTTCTTTCTGAAAAAGAGCGTTGGGACCTGGTCAGTTATGTCAAAACGCTCAAGCCTCCGAGCAGCGAATAATCTCAGGGACCATAGTCTAGCTGCTTTGAAAAAGGCACCTTTCATCTCTAAGGGGGACACCCTCTGAGGATCAACCCTCATGAATCCAGGCGAGCATATTCTTCAGTTCCGGTCGGACGCAATGGATCCGGAAGAGGTGCTTGATGATTTATTGGGGGAACTCAAACTCCGAAACTACAGTGTGACCCGGGTCAATAATATTGACTCCATTTACCAAAGGGAAAGTACCCCGCCGGGGTCCTTGGAGTTCAGTTTTTACAAGATTGTCGAATTCTGTAACCTGGAAAGCTGCAGCAGAATCATTGCTGCGGATCTGCTTTCCGGCGTTTTCATGCCTGCGCGTTTTCTGGTATTCCGTGAAACAGGGTCTTCCGAATCAGTCCTGGCTTTTCTCAAACCGACTGCGTTTGCAGAACTATTTGATTCCAGCGAGATGATGGGATTGGCAAAAACTCTCGAAGAAGATATGCAGCAAATCTCGGAGGAGATCATTGGTTAAAGCCAGCTTCAAATCGATCTTGGTTCTGATCTGGCCATTCCTCTTTTTTTCAGGAACCCTTTTTGCGCTTCCCCAAAAAGCGCCTGACTTTGATCTTCAATCTCCTCAGGGAAAATTGTCGCTCAATCAACTCAGAGGTCAGGTGGTTTTGATTTTTTTCGGATTCACCGCCTGTCCCGATGTCTGTCCGATTTCACTTTCCACCATCAGCAGGGTTTTTCATCAAATGGAGGAAGAGGAACAGCAAAAATCCAAGGCACTTTTCATCACCCTTGATCCTGAAAGGGATAAAGTTGAGATGATGCAGGAGTACACCGGTTTCTTCCACTCGAACATCATTGGATTGACCGACACCGCGGAGACCATCTCCGAAGTGGCACAAAGTTACGGGGTGAACTACCAGAAGAAAAAGCTGGAACGATCTGCCCTCGGATATGTTATCAACCATACCGCAGACATCTATCTGGTCGATTCTTCAGGGATGCTGGTGAAGCGTTATCCCCATGATGTCGAACCCGAGGTGTTAGTCGCTAAAATCCGTAATCTGCTGGTCCATTGATGATGAATCTGCCCGGTTTTTTCTTAATGCCAACAGAACGAATTAACTGCTTGAATGAGAACGATTTTGATGAATGGATTGGTTGAAATGATCTGGAAGCGGATTTACTTATGTTCCTTTTTGATGTTGTTTTTCAACAGTGTGTCAGCCTATCAACATGATCAATCGAAAGTCGAGTTCCTGGATTACTCGCCTGAACTATTAAAAAAATATGCGGACGGTGAAAAACCATTATTTCTGCTTTTTTCCGCAGAATGGTGCCACTGGTGTAAAGTGCTTGAAAGCAAAACCTTGAGGGAGGAAAAGGTTTATCAGTACCTCAACCGGCATTTTGTCAATATCTTCATCGATGCTGATATCCATAACGGGATCTATTTGAAATACAGGGCGACGGGAGTACCCTATACGGTTTTTCTCAATCCTGATCATTCCGTTTATTTCAAATATTCCGGGGTGCTTTATGCGGAAGACTTCCTGGAAGTGATTCGGGGAGTTCAAGAAAACGTCGCTGTCGGGAAAAGCCTATATGGTGATGATGAAGAGCTGGAAGCGTATTTGCCTCCAAAAGAATTCAATTTGGCAAAGCTGGAATCCCTTCATCAACTTCTCAATGATGGAGTCTTGGACAACATCGATTGGAAGCATGCCGGGCTGGGACAGGGCCAGAAGACCATCCACCCCCAGCTTTCGCTTTACCTGCTGGAAAATTCTTCAGTGGAAGATCAGGAAGAACATCTGGAATGGATCATTCCTGCCCTGGAACAGGCGATCAGGCATCTTTACGACCCGCTTGAAGGAGGTTTTTACCGATATGCCGAAACCCGGGAATGGGAGGTAGCTCATTTTGAAAAAATGGCGGATCTCAATGCAGGGATGGTTGCTCTGCTGCAAAAGGTGAATCAGCTCAGGCCAACACCAGAATTTGAAAAAACAGCCGAGCAAACCCTGAAGTATTTGGTTAAGACCCTTTACAGTGAAGAACTTGGAGTTTTTCTAAGTTTCCAGGAAGCGGATACATTTTACTATTTCCTCAATGCTGAAGGCCGGAGTCAGGGGAAAACTC
>LNZD02000093.1 GCA_001469005.2 SAR324 cluster bacterium lautmerah10 | reverse complement strand
AGATTAATGTGTTCGATGAAAACCCATTAATCAACTTATTAAAGAGACTGGTTTCTTCACCCAAAGCAAATGTAGTCCTTTATTTCACCGATGCCATTCCCTGAATTTCAGCCTTCGCCCTGAACAGCTATCAGGGTATACCCATCATGCAATTAAACCTATTGATTCCCCCAAATCGCATCCAATGAAACTTGCAGTCGATACTTTTTCGGTTAGCTTGTTTGGGTATCTATCACGTCGAAAAACCTTTGTTAAAACCCTGCAAGCCCCTCTATTCAAGGAGATCCCAAATGTTCATTGATGGTAAATGGACCAACGCTCATAACCAAGAAACCTTTGCCTCATACAATCCCGCAAACGCTGAACTACTCGGTGAGGTACCCTCGGGTGGTAAAGACGATGCTCTTGCCGCCATTGATTCCGCCTCCAAAGCCTTCCCTTCTTGGTCCTCGCTGACCGCCTACCAAAGATCGAAATTCCTGATTGATGCCCATCGGTTGATGATGGAATCCCAACAGGAAATTGCCGAAATCATGACACAGGAACAGGGAAAACCCATTCGGGCGGCAATGAACGAGGTGCAATATGCTGCGGATTTTCTGATCTGGTTTGCTGAAGAAGCAAAGAGGGTTTACGGGAGAACCATTCCTTCCTCCAGAAGCGATCAAAGGTTCCTTGTTCTGCATCAGCCCGTGGGGGTCGTGGGTGCCATCACCCCCTGGAATTATCCTGTTTCCATGATCACCCGGAAAGTTGCACCGGCCCTGGCTGCAGGATGCACGATTGTGGTCAAACCTGCGGAAGCCACACCTCTATGCGCAAAAGCCGTCTTTCAGATTTTTGAGAAAGCCTCATTTCCGCCAGGTGTTGTGAATCTCGTGACCGCAGAAAATCCAAAACCCATCGGCGAGATGTTCATCAACGATGCACGAATCCGGAAAATCACCTTCACCGGTTCCACAAAAATCGGGAAAATGCTGGCAGAAGGGGCAGGAAGAGGTTTAAAACGGATCTCCCTGGAACTTGGCGGACACGCACCGTTCATCGTTTGTGCCGATGCCGATCCCGTTCATGCAGCCAAAGGGTTGTCCTTGGTGAAATTTTTAAATTCCGGACAGGCTTGCATCAGCCCCAACCGGATCTATGTCCATGCACAACAGGAAAAAGCCTTTCTTGATGAACTCAAATCGAGGGTCTCAAAATTAAAGGCGGGGCCAGGTCTAGAGCAGGATTCGAAGATCGTCCCCTTGATCAATCAGCAAGCCCTGGAAAAAGTGGAAACGCAGGTTCAGGATGCCCTTAAAAAGGGAGCAGAACTGATCTCAGGAGGCGAACGAATCAGAGATGATTCCTGTGCCGATGGTTTTTTCTATGCTCCCACCATCCTCAGCCGGGTCACTCCTGAAATGTTGATCTATCGGGAAGAAACCTTTGGACCAGTGGCTCCGGTAATCATCTACCAGGATGAAGACGATCTTTTGGAAATGGCAAACGACACCCATTACGGCCTCGCGTCTTATGTCTACACACAAAACTTGAAATCCGCCATGCGGCTTTTTGAGGGATTGGATTTTGGAATTGTAGGAATCAATGATATCAATCCAACCTCGGCGGCGGCTCCCTTCGGCGGAATCAAGGATAGCGGAATCGGAAGAGAAGGAGCATTAGAAGGGATCTACGAATACCTGGAAACCAAACTCGGAGGGTTTTCGATTTAATTCGAATTTAATCAAATCCTTAAAAGGACATGATTCCAATCGCGTTCCCTTCACTGTCTCCAACGATGGCCATCCGCTCGGGAGAATGCCCTATCGAAAAAGGTTCTCTCCAAACCGGAATGTTCTCCTGTTTAACATGCTCGACCGTCTCATCAACATCATCGACTTCAAAAAACAGAATCGTCCCGTGTTCATGGGAGGGCCTTCTCGATGGGTGCTTGACCAATGCTCCTTCCAAGGATTCAGGAGTTTCATTGAGAGTGATCCCGCGTGCATCGTAGGGATAATCTTTCATTTCAAAGAATGAAGCATTAAAGATCTTTTTGTAGAACGCTTCCGCTCGGTCCAGATCCAGAACATGGATTTCGAACCAGTTGATTTCAGTACCCATAATGGAAGTATGTGAGTTTGAGTTTCATCAAAGGAGCTTTTGAAAGTTCGTGATCTAGGAGCTTAGGACGCTTTCCAGGGTCTGGGACTTAGAGGAATATCCACTTTTTTACCCCGAACAATCTCTCGATTTGTATCATACATCGGTAGCGTGCATATCTCTGCGAGATGCATCTCTCCATCGTTGCAGCGGACCTGAAATTGGGTCCCTTCTTCAACATTCGTCTCATCAAGAAGGACAATTCCGATTCCGCATTCCTGGAAAGGAGACCAACTGCTTGAAGTGACCCGGCCCTTAACGATCCCGTCCTGCTCAAGATAACGGCCCCGTAAGGCAATTCCCTTTTCTACCCGCAATCCCCAGCTTCGGTTTTTTGGATCTGCCTTGATCAAAGCTTCGCGGCCAATGAATTCGTTTTTGTCAAAATCTAGATAGCGCCCCAAACCAACCTCGAACGGAGTTGTGGTATGATCAAAATCTGCTCCAGCAGAAAGCAAACCCGCTTCGATTCGACGGGCACGGAATCCTGGTGTGGCGGTCAGGATCATCCCCAGGGATTTTCCTGATTCAAGAATCAAATCACCAAGTTTTTCAATGTCATTCTCAGGTCGGATATAAATTTCCCAACCCAGCTCATTGGTGAAACCGCTCCGACTGATGATGACTTTCTCACCGGCCATCATCACTTCCGTCCAATCAAAATAATTCCACGGATCCGGCATCGGCCCCTCGATCAGATTTGAAAGAAGTTCCATCGACCGCGGACCCTGAATTTGGCTGACCCATACTTCCGGGTCGATGATTTCGACTTCCAAATCGTGGGAATGAGCCTTATACCAGGAAAAAAGATCGCCATCCGCCTGTGCGTACCAAAAACTATTTTCGGACAATCGAAGCAGCAATCCATCGGTAATCATTCCCCCGTCATGGTAGCAGGCAAACTGGTAACTGCACCGCCCGGTTTTGACCTTGGAAACATCTCTTGGAAAAATCCTGTTGAGGAAGATTTCCGCATCTTTTCCACGGATCTCAAAGGGATGCTCCCCGGTATGGCGAAAAATGAGCTCCCTTCTGACTTTCCAGTACATCTCATCCGCCGTAGCGAGATTCAGTGTTTCCGGAGTCAGTCTCCCTGCGTAGAGGGAGTATTCGGGATCATAGGGAAGTTCCTGGTAACTCAAGGGATGAACCCGCATCGTCCGGGCCAGTTCCACCGGTCTTCCACTTTGATGCTCCAGAGGCTTTACCGAAAACCGGACTTTTTCCAGTGCAGGATGCAAACGTCGATTTTGAATCATGATCAGATTATTCAATGGATGATGTTCCCCTAGCAGGCTTTCATCCCCTGGTTTTTTTCAGATAAACAAAGATTTCTTTTCAGGAATTTTCCGGTTCATGACTTATTTCATGGAAAGTTCAAACTTTTGAAAGGTGTTTTTCCTGATTTAAGTCAATAATGGGGTATTCAAATGGGTGATTTTTTACAAAATTAAAGAAGCAGATTCCAGGAGAAACATGTTCAAAACCGTAGCAAAGGATGTATGGGCTTTTGATGTCGAATGGGTTCCGGATGCGGATGCAGGACGCAGGCTGCATCAGCTTCCGCAAGATGTTGAAGAAGCCGAAGTTTTTGAGGCGATGTGGAAAGCAGGCGGAGCAACTGAAGAAGAACCGATGCCCTATCTGAAAACGGTTCTGTGCAGGGTGGTTTCAATTGCCGCTGTGGTGAGAAAAAGAAAAGACGATAACAGCATCACTCTCAGCCTGACTTCTCTTCCCCACCATCCTGAAAACCTGGAAGATCGGCAGGAAGCAAAACTACTCTCCACCTTCCTGAATGCAATCGGTGACAAAAAACCCCAGCTTGTCGGATTTAATTCCCAACGCTCCGATCTGAAAATCCTGGTGCAGAGGGCGGTGGCCCAGGGGATCCAGGCAAAATCATTTGCAAAACGGCCTGACAAACCCTGGGAGGGAGTCGATTATTTCGACAGCAAATTCAGTCCGGTACATGTCGACTTGATTGAAATCCTTGGCGGATTCGGAAAATCCACGCCATCTCTCCATGAAATGGCGAACGTCTGTGGTATACCTGGAAAAATGTCCGTCGAAGGAGATGAAGTGGCAACCCTCTGGCTCGAGGGACGTCTCCCGGAAATCGTGGCCTACAACGAATGTGATGCCTTGACGACCTACCTGATCTGGCTCAGGACCGCACATTTCGGAGGATTTTTTACAGAATCTGAATATGAAGAAGAACAGTCACGGGTCAGACAAATGCTTGAAATGGAAGGAGCCTCACCCGGGAAGGAGCATCTGCTGGAGTTTCTGGAAGAATGGGAACGTCTCCAGGGAAATTGATTTTTCCTGATCAACCTGTGCTGCCGAAGCCTCCTTCACCACGGACGGTTTGATCCAGCTCATCGACAATTTCAATGTCGCAAGGTTCCAATCGTCTTATGATCATCTGTGCGATCCTTTGCTCAAGCAGCCTCCGGCAGGCCTCTTCTCCAGAACCTTCGCCGAGGTAACGAAGGGGAACAAATATCCTGCCCCGGTAGTCAGGATCGATGATGCCCACACTGTTGGCCATGATAAAATCTTTTTTAACGATGCTGGAGCGTGGAACCACCTCCAGGTAATATCCCTGACTGAGTTGAACTGAAACCCCGGTATCGATGAAAAAAACATGATCTGCCTTCGCTTCATAAGCCATTGCGGTTAAGTCGATTCCTGCATCCGAGGCGTGTCCTCGGGAAGGAACAGGCATCTCCGGATAATGCAGACAAATTTTCAAAATGGCTTTGGAAACATCCTTCATGGTCAGCTTTTCTGTAGAAATGTTTTCAACTATCCCAATCCCAATCCATTTAGGATAGGCTTAAATCATCAAACTACTGAAACCCTCTCAAAGCGCAAGTATGGACCGTGATCCTTCAGCCAAGGATTTGATCAAAAGGAAACTGATCGAGGATGGACGTGTCGAGCTGGCAGAAATCCTTTCAAAACACTGGGATACAGCGCTGGAGGAATATGCACAAAGTCTATGGGAAACGAGCAGTCATGAAAGCAACCTTGAAAAGGAACTGGTACAGTCCTTTCAAAAAGAATTTCTTCGGGTCGGTTACACGGAAGAGCAGGCTGCCCTCTGGATAGAATCTTTGGAACGGACCCACACGCTCCAGACAGCCACCCATCTGACTGCATCGGAAGGACCCACCTTTTTTGCAACACATCATCTTGCACTGATGGGAATCCCGGCCGGAGAAAGCTATCTCGTGGCCGCCTACAGTGGTGTTCCCTACGCCAATGCCGCCTGGTCCGGATGTCTGAATTTCAGTGCAGAACTCGAACTCGAGGAAATCCTGTCAGCCAAAGCACCTGGTTTTTCCGTGCTTTTGAAATCGGACCGGGACCGAAGAAGGGACACCAGCGAAAGACGGATTTCCCTGATCCCGGGAACATTCAGGGATGCCCAGGTGTTTGGTTCTGAGGTTTCAGAAAAACAGGAATCTCTCTCCGCCCACTGGAACGATTCCCTAAAACCGCTGATGCCTTCGGCCGGATCAGGGAGCTCCTTCAGCAGTTGGGCATCCGGATTTTGCCACAATCAGGCGAAAAAACTTTTTCCAGATTCAAACATCGTTTATTTCGATATCAACGAAGTCATCCGGAATTACCTCCTGGAAATCCTGCCCCAATCTCAAAATCGGTTCCGGGGCATGCTTCTGAATGCGAAACATTTCCAAACGATTCTTGAATCCTCAGGAGTTGAAACTCCGTTGTTCAACATCAACTCCAAGCATGGAAACCGAATCAGGATGGAACCTCTGTTTTTACGGGAAAATCGGTTGGAGGGACAAAATTATTCCATGAATATGGAAGAAGAGAAATTGGTACAAATGCTCCAAGAACGAACCCTCTGCCCCGGACTTTTCCTTGGCTTCAGTGTCCTTGTCTATCTCAATGGCCTCAACTGCCTGGGAAGTTTCGAGCAAGTCGAATACCTGGCCAGGTTTAAAAAAATCTGGCAGCACTTTGAATTTGAGGGAGCAGTGCCTCAAGAACAGTTGCAGACGAGGAGCCTCAGTTGCGGCAGGATGATCAGCAAGGATGGAAAACCCGTTTACCCCTTGGACTTGATCCTTGGGAAAAAGGCTGAATTGGAGAAACCTCAGACCTTCAGCGAATGGATGGAGCCTCTTTTCCCGAGACTCGGTCTTCATTCATGATCAAAGCAGGCTTAGTTCCTGAAATGATCATACTCCCAAGCAGATAATGAACTTGCCTTAAGTCGTAGAATCTTTCCATAATTGGTGTTTGGTTTTAATTCAAAATCTTTAAAGGTCAGCTCATGCAGTATGCGGAGTTTCCGATTCTTTCCCTGATCATCTTCTCTCCGGTTCTTGGAATTGCTCTGGCTGGAGTTTTCCGTGACGCAAGTGATGGGATCCCTGCAAAAGTTGCAGCACTTTCAAGCAGCCTATTGACTTTCCTCCTCAGCCTTTACCTCTGGTTTCATTTTGATGCTTCCGAGGAAGGACTTCAACTGGTGGAGCGTACCGGCTGGATTCCACAATTCAATATTGAATACTTCCTGGGACTGGACGGGCTGAACCTGTTTTTTCTGCTCATCATCACTTTCATCACACCTCTGGCTTTACTGGGTTCCTGGAACCTGCAGAAGCGTAACTGGCAGTTCCAGATTCAGATGCTTTTGTTGGAAATTGGAATGCTCGGTTGTTTCGCGGCATTTGATGTGGTGTTGTTCTATGTTTTCTTCGAAGTGATGCTGGTGCCGATGTATTTTCTGATCGGGATCTGGGGCGGTTCCAACCGGCTTTATGCGACGATGAAATTCGTGATTTACACCATGGTCGGTTCCCTACTGATGCTGGTTGCCTTGATTTACACTGCCATCCTCTTCAAAGAAATTAACAACGGATGGTCCTTCAATATTCTCGACTGGTATGGAATGAACATCGCGCCGGAGACCCAAACCTGGCTCTTCCTTGGTTTTGCAGTCGCCTTTGCTGTCAAGATTCCTCTTTTCCCGTTCCATACCTGGCTTCCAGATGCCCACTATGAGGCACCAACAGCAGGTTCCGTCCAACTTGCCGCAGTGATGCTGAAATTCGGACCCTACGGATTTCTACGTTTTGCCATGCCGGTATTCCCGGCTGCGGTTTATGAACTGACTCCCTTGTTCATCACCCTCTCTCTGATCGGCATCATTTACGGAGGATTGGTGGCGATGGTGCAGAAGCAAATCAAACGCCTGATCGCCTATTCCTCAGTAGCTCACATGGGTTATATCGTACTTGGACTGTTCGCTCTCAATACCCAAGGGGTTTATGGAGGCTGGATCCAGATGATCAACCACGCAATTGTGACCGGTGCTCTGTTCCTTGTGGTGGGAATGATTTACGAACGAACCCACACCCAGGAAATTGTTGATTACGGCGGAGTCATTCACACGATGCCCTTATTTTCTGTATTTCTCGTGTTTTTCTCCATGGCATCCGTAGGATTGCCCGGACTCAACGGATTTGTCGGTGAGGTCCTGGCGATGGTCGGCGCTGCCCGGGTGAATATCTGGTATGGAATCATCGCTGCCGCAGGGGTGATCATTGCCGCAATCTACATGCTCTGGATGGTCCAGCGGGTTCTTTTCGGACCCCTCGTCAAAGACATGGTCAAAGGACTGAATGACCTTTCACTCCGCGAAGTCGTGGTACTGGTCCCCCTTGCATTCTGGACAGTTTTCCTGGGAGTCTATCCGCAGCCGTTTTTTGACCGTATTGATGTCAGCGTCCAAAAATACATCGAGCAGATCAAATCTCAGGAACCAAGATTTGCTCAAGATGAGAATAAACAGAAGGACCTGCTTTCTCTTATGGGTCTGAAGAAGCCGGAACTTCTTTCAAAACGCTGAACACTTTTCGTTTTCAGTCTTTACCTTTTTCCGCCCTGGCAGGTTTTTCAACCTGCCATCAGTTCATAATTTCCCGTGCTCACAAAGGAACTCCTCCAGGATCTGGAACGCCTGATTCCCAATGTGATGCAGGCAGATCGGCATGTATTGCGTAGCCGTTTCGGTCGTCTCTCAGCAAAATTTAAAAATCTTTCCGAACCCCATTCACAATCTCTCGAGGCTCTTGAAACCGATTACCTGAAACTGCTGGAAAAGGCCGAAGTTTCCAAGAATAAACTTGAGAGAAGAAAAGCCCTTCAACCGAGAATTGTTTTTCCCTCTGAGCTACCTATTTCGGAACACCGGGATCAGATCCTGGAAGCCCTGGAATCGCATCAGGTCCTGATTGTCTCCGGTGAAACAGGATCCGGGAAAACCACCCAACTGCCCAAATTCTGTCTTGAGGCAGGCAGAGGACGCAGGGGACGAATCGCCCTGACCCAGCCCCGGAGAGTTGCTGCCACCTCGATTTCCAGACAGATCGCCCATGAACTGGAAACAGAAGTCGGAAGAATGGTGGGTTATCGAATCCGTTTTTCTGAAAAACATTCTGAAGAAACCCTGATCCAGGTGATGACCGACGGAATGCTTTTGGCAGAAACACGAAGTGACCGTTTTCTTGATCAGTACGACACAATCATTCTTGATGAGGCACACGAGCGGTCGCTTAATATTGACTTCCTCCTCGGCTACCTGCTTCAGCTTCTCAATAAACGAAGAGACCTGCGTCTGATCATCACTTCAGCCAGCATCGACACCGATCAATTTTCAAAAAACTTCGGAAATGCCCCGGTGATTGAAGTCTCAGGACGAAGTTACCCGGTGGAAATCCAGTATCAGGGACTTGAAGAATCACGGATCGATTCGGGGGAGTACACGGTCATTGACGCTGCCTGTGATTCAATCAGGGAAGTGCTGGAGGATTCCAGAGAAGGTGACCTGCTGGTTTTTCTTCCCGGAGAACAAGAAATCCGGGAAGTGATCGAACGGCTCAGCCCCTATCAACAAGACCATCTACTTCTTCCGCTTTATGGACGATTGACGTCCAAGGAGCAAAACCGGATCTTCCGTGTAAGTCCTAAAAGAAAAGTGGTGGTGGCCACCAATATTGCAGAAACGTCCCTGACCATTCCAGGCATCCGTTACGTGATTGATTCCGGAACCGCACGGATCAGCCGTTACCTTCCGCGAAAACGGATTCAACGGCTCCAAGTTGAACTGATTGCCCAGAGTAATGCCCTCCAACGAGCAGGCCGTGCTGGCAGGGTCGGACCCGGAGTCTGTATCCGGCTCTATTCCGAAGAGGTTTTTGAACAGCTCCGCGAATACGCTGAACCGGAAATCCTGCGTTCCAATCTGGCCGGAGTAATCCTCCAGATGCTCTCTCTTGATTTGGGTCATTCCAACAAAAAAGGACCGGATCGCATCACGTCGTTTCCTTTCATGAATCCTCCTCCTGCAAGTGCAGTTCGTGAGGGGTTCAAACTTTTGGACGAGCTTGGTGCACTTGATTCAGACCAACGCCTGAATCCCTTAGGTCGCCAATTGGCACGTCTCCCGATTGAGCCCCAGATAGCACGTATGCTTCTTGAAGCTCTCGAAGAGCAGGCACTCCGTGAGGTTTTGGTGATTGCCGCCGGACTTTCGATTCAGGATCCAAGGGAATTTCCATTGGAGGAGAAGGAAAAAGCCCGGCAGATGCATCGGAGCTTTGTCCATCCCGATTCCGATTTCCTCACGCTGCTCAACATCTGGGACCGTTACCATGATGAATGGGAGTCGCTGAGGACGGAAAACAAGATGCGTAAATTCTGCAAGAAGCATTTTCTTTCCTTTGTCAGACTGAGGGAATGGCGTGATATCTATCGTCAACTCACCACGGTTTTAAAAGAAGCCCGTTTACTGAAACTGAACCAGAATGTATTGTACAAAAAATCGAGAAGTCCCAATACCGGGGGGCAGGGGGTAAAGAAGTTTACATATTTCCCGGATCGGCTCTCGCAAAAAGATCGGGAAACTGGATCCTGGCTGCGGAACAGGTTGAGACTTCCAGATTATTTGCCCGTAAAGTCGCCAACATTGAAGTGGAATGGCTGGAACGACTCGGTGGTAAGCTATGCCGAAGCATCTATTCCGAGCCTCTGTTCAACGAAGAAAGCGGAATCGTCGAAGCCAGTGAGAGAGTCACCCTCTATGGTTTGACGATTGTTCCGCGTAGAAGCATTCCCTATGCACGGATCAATCGTGCTGAAGCAACACGGCATTTCATCCAGGAAGCTTTGGTTTCAGGAAGACTGAGAAGCCGCCTTCCCTTTTTCCGCAACAATCGGAAGCTTAAGCAGCAGTTGCTTGACCAGGACGCCAAACTGCGGAGAAACCGGGAACATGACCTTGACGCGGCCCAGGAGGCATTTTACACCGAACGTCTGCATGGTATCGGTTCGATTCACGATCTCAACCGGCTGCTGAGAAACAGAAAAAAGGAAGGTGCTGATGGTTTTTTGATGATGAAACTGGATGATTTTCTGCAACTTTCTGATGAAGAACTTGGCTCAATAGAAGATTATCCTGATCATTGGCAAAGTGATGAGGTTCGTTTCCCGTTAAAGTATGAATTCCTCCTTGGTTCTGATTCGGATGGAGTCACCCTGCAGGCCCGGGATGAAAACCTCTCTTTTCTCCATCCTTACGCCTTGGAATGGCTGGTTCCCGGGCAATGGGAAGAAAGAATCTTTCATCTTCTCAAAAGCCTTCCAAAAACCACCCGAAGGCATTTTGTCCCTCTTGGTGATAGTGCAAAAAGTCTGAGAGCAGATTTGAAGCCTCCTGAAGGGCTGGATGTTTCAAACTCAATCCAAATTAGTGAGTCTGTAAAAAACAGGACTGGATACAGTTTCATTGAAAATTTAAGGCTCCTGGTTCGTGAAACATACCGTATCCACATTCCCGAAGAAGACTGGGATTGGAATCGGATTCCGGATTATCTCAAACCAAGGATTGAAATCCGTGATTCCAGAAACAAGATCGTCCATGCAGGCAGGGAAGGACTGGAATTAATCAGAATGAGAAAAGCCGAATTGAAACAGTCTCCTAAGATCAGCATTTCCCGGGATGATTCTGTGGTTTGGAAGAAAGCAGCCATGAAGTGGAACTTGGATGAAATCAACGGATGGAATTTTGAACTTCCCAGGGAAATTGAGATCGAAAATCCTGGAGGACCAAACCTCAAGGGATTCCCGGGACTCTCTATAAACAATGAACGGATTTCACGAAGACTTTTTGGAAACTCGGAAGAAGCATCCCGTTCGACGGCCCCAGCATTATACAAAATGCTTTCTCTGGCGGTTGGTCCGGATCTGGCCTGGATGCAGAAGGAACTCTCCGACCTCCATGAATTGCATGCTCTTTATGCACCCTTCGGCAGCCCCGAAGCCATGAAAGAGGATCTCTGGCAGAATCT
Source organism: SAR324 cluster bacterium lautmerah10 (assembly GCA_001469005.2). GTDB lineage: Bacteria > SAR324 > SAR324 > SAR324 > NAC60-12 > UBA1014. Next base: position 42,893 of record LNZD02000093.1, on the reverse strand, counting down.
CTTTCAACACCTGTTCGAGGGGTCATGGATTTCAGGCAGTCACGAATATGAATCAAGGATTCAGGAAGCCCAAAGAAAAATGGAATCCATCTCCGGACAGTTCCTTCCTGGGTTCAAATCACTGCTGGAATCCTACCATCTGACCCAGGAAGAACTTGTAAAATTAAAAGAACGCTCAACTCAAATGGATCACAACAACCTGGTTGAACATGTTTCGAATCTTCTTCCGTCAAGGTTTCCAGCAAAAATTCCTTTTGTCCAATGGAACAATCTTAAACGCTACCTCAAGGCGGTCCGAATCAGGCTTGACCGACTCTTGCAAAACCCCGAAAAAGATCTGGAAAAATCCATGAATCTCAACCCCTGGATTAAAATCCTGTCTCAACTTAAAGAAGAAAACCTGAACCTGCAGGAGAAAAAAGCCTTCGAAGAACTGTTCTGGTTTGTTGAGGAGTACCGTGTTTCGCTTTTTGCACCGGAAGTAAAAACTCCCGTTCCGGTTTCTCCCAGACGGCTGGAAAAATTCACACGACAGCATTTCCCCCGACACCCGCTTATCTTTACCGCCGGTCCTTATTGAATTTCTGGCAGAAATGGATCATAATAATTTCTTTAAATAATTGCATCCATAAACAGCACCAATTTAGTGCTGATTCACAAGTCAGACAAAAAATCTCAGCAGGAAAAGAGGTCCCATGAAATTTAAAGTTGTATCTTCCGATTCAGAAGGAAGCGCTTCCCAAGATTCTGCTCCTGAAGCAAGAATCAGCAAAATGGTGGAGGACAATCCTGTTTTTCTTTTTATGAAGGGCAGTCCTGAAGCTCCCCAATGCGGTTTTTCCTACCGAGTCGTTCAGGTTCTCAACAGCTGGAACGTTCCATTCCAAAGTTTCAATGTACTTTCGGATGAAGGCATACGCCAAGGCATCAAGGATTTTTCGAATTGGCCGACGATCCCACAGCTATATGTGAAGAATGAATTCGTAGGAGGCTGCGACATCATTGAGGAACTTTCAGGTAATGGTGAATTGGCAGATGTTCTCAAGTCAGCTTACCCCGACCGTGAGTTCACTCCTCCTCCACCTCCAGCCGAAGTACAGGAAGTCTCATCGGTTGAAGCTTCAGAAATCCTCAAGAACCAGCCGGAAATCGCCATCCTCGATGTGAGACCTCCGGAAGAGAGAGCGAAAGCAGCTCTCGACAACTCACGAATGCTGGACAATCATACGGCGCAGGAAATTCTCGACAGTTGGGATCCAGAAACCCCGATGATGCTGATCTGTCACCAGGGCATTCGCAGCAGGCAGGCGGCACAATATTTCACTTCACAGGGATTTCAGCAGGTGTACAATGTTTCAGATGGAATCGACGGATGGTCCCAAACCGTCGACAGCAGCATTCCACGCTACTGATTCCATGGATTCATCACAGCCTTCAGGATAGAAGATGGCTCTAGAAAATGAAGTAATCCCCGAGGTCCTTGTCAGTGAGAGAGCGGCAACGGTGTTCAAAGAAGCTTGCCAGGCCGAAGGAAAAAATCTCGAACAATCCTTTCTCAGAATTGGTGCCAAGCCGGGGGGGTGTTCAGGCTGGAAATACGAACTTGAATGGAACGGTCCGGAAGACATCCATTCTGAAGATCTTACCATCAAAAGCGGTGAAATTTCCGTGGTTGTCGAACGGGAATGCCTGACCGATATTCTTGGTCCGGTAAAAATTGATTTTACCGACAAAAATCTTGTCGAGCAGGGTTTCGTTTTTGAGCAGCTTGTGAACGGTCACCAATGCGGATGCGGAGAATCCTTCACTCCGGTTCGAGACCTGAAAAAGTCCCATTCCTGAATCCGGCAGCATGCTGGAACTGTTAGCTTCCGTTCTTTGTTTCGGCCTCTTTTTGTACAAGTGGCTGATCATCATCGCAGTGCTTCTGACCTGGGTCAGTGCAGACCCATACAACCCCATCGTACAATGGATCGCCCGGGTGACCCGTCCGCTCTGGGTCTGGTGTGAACAGCGAATGCCGATGATGCTCGCCCATTTCAGTCCTTATGCTGCTTTACTTTTGGTTATCTTTGCACAGGCGGTGGTTCCTGCAGAATTAAGATCACTGAATCTTCTGCTTGAAGGACAAAGTGACAGTAACCAGATTCTTCTTCAAAGCGGAGGGCATCTGCTTCAAGGTGCCGCTATCGTGTTACAAAGTCTTTTTTTCTTTTTCGTGATCGTGCTCGTGGTCTGGTTTTTTCTGACCCTGGTGAACCCTGCCTTCAACAACCCGCTGGTACGGATCATTCATGTTTTGGCAGATCCGTTGATTACTCCAATTCAGCGTTACCTGCCTAGAACCTCGGTAGATTTTTCACCTCTGATTGCGATGATGTTCTTCATGATGCTGCTGACTTTTGTGGTTGGTCCCATCTCCCAATACGGAAGCAGTTTATCGTACCCGGTCCCACTCTGCGTTTTCTGAAAACTGCTTATGATGCTTCTCAGTCTTCACATCGTTGCGATTGCCGCCCTGGCAGGAATTTGTGGAAGTATTGGTTACCAGATGGGGGTCAAGGAAGGAATCAGGGTATCCAGGCTGGAATCCGAGATGAAAACATCTCAGCTGAATCAAGGATCCACCTGACCTGATTTCGGTTCTGAAATTTTTCCTATTCCGTTGTTTTCATCCTCACGCGAATCGATTCCGCATGGGCATAAAGTTTTTCCTCCTCTGCAAATCGTATGATCGCGGAACCTTCACGTTGGAGACGCTCCTCAGAATAAGCAAGCACAGAACTTGATTTGGTAAAGTCCTGTACTCCCAGGGGAGAAGCAAACTTGGCACATCCTGATGTTGGCAGGGTATGATTCGGCCCTGCAAAATAATCCCCCACGGCTTCAGGGGTATTAGGACCGACAAAGATCGCACCTGCGTTACGAACTCGATGCAGGTCCTGAAATGGATCTTCGGTCAGAAGTTCCAAATGCTCCGGAGCCATTTCATTCACCGCGTCAAAACACTCCTCCTTTGAATCACAGACAATCAGTGCGGAACGTGAAGCGAAGGATTCTTCAATGATTTCTCTTCTTGGTAAAGTGGGAACCAATTCCTGAAGCCGGTTTTTAACATTTTCAGCCTGATCTCGGGACGTAGTGGCCAGGATCGCTCCTGCTTCAGGGTCATGCTCTGCCTGGGAAAGAAGATCTCTAACAAGATACTCGACAGGGGTTTCTTCACGATCACATACGATCATGATTTCACTTGGTCCGGCAAAGGAATCGATACCAACCTTACCGAAAACCTGACGTTTCGCTTCAGCAACAAATGCATTGCCTGGTCCGGTGATCTTGACCACTGCAGGAACCGTCTCGGTCCCCCAGGCTAATGCCGCTACCGCCTGGGCGCCTCCCAGAGAATAAAGTTCATCAACTCCAAGTAATGCTGCGGACGCCCGAACCAGGCTTGCAGGCAACCCCGTTGTGTCAGGAGGCGAAACCATTGCGATCCTAGACACTCCTGCCACTTGAGCCGGGATGACATTCATCAACAACGTCGAGGGATAGATGGCCCGTCCCCCTGGAACATAAATACCCACACTGTCGAGAGGACTGATTTTCCAACCGAGCATCGTACCATCGCCACTGAATTCCAGCTGGCTTTCCGTTTTCTGACGTTGATGGAATGTTCTTATATTTTCCGCAGCTTGTTCCAAAACCTTACGCAATTCGGGATCCAACTCCTGGAGAGCTGATTGGAGATCTTCAGGTTGGACCCGGATTGAATCGAGCTCTATTCCATCAAATCGGTAGGTCAGCTTCTTGAGCGCAGAATCACCATGATTTCGCACTTCTTCAAGAATCTCTGACACTTTTGAGGAGATATCCTCTGTGACTGTGGAGGGAAGTTGAGCAAGATAATCCTGATAATTGTCAAATAGTTTGACTTCCATCATCTAAGAAATATTTACGATTAACCAATTTGTGGAAAAACAGTTCCACACCAATGATTATTTTAGCTGAGAGAAAAATCGAAGGGCAGTTTTTTCTTAAACAACCCTTGAGATCAGGCGACGAGTTTTTGGGCTTCCTGGAATTGAACCGAGACAGTCTTGGAAATACCCGGATTTTCCATCGTCACTCCATAAAGCAGATCCCCAATTTCCATGGTTTTCTTGTTATGGGTGATGACAATGAACTGCGCATTATCGGTCAGGCTCTGGATGAGTCTGTTGAAGCGGACCACATTTGCATCATCAAGGGGAGCATCGACCTCGTCCAACAAGCAGAAGGGACTCGGCTTGATGAGAAAGATGGCAAAGATCAGAGAAATTGCCGTCAGCGCTTTCTCACCACCTGAGAGAAGGTTCAGGTTCTGAAGTTTTTTTCCAGGAGGCTGTGCGACAATATCAATGCCTGCGTCGAGCAAATCCTCGGACTCGGTAAGAACCATGCTCGCATCACCACCTTCAAAAAGAGTCTGGAAGACTTCCCTGAATTTCACATTCACCTGATCGAACATTTCTCGAAAACGACGCCTGGATTCGTTGTTGATATCACGGATTGTTTTTTTCAGGTCATCGGTTGCCTGCTGAAGATCTTCAGACTGAGTTGAAAGGAACCCGATCCGTTCCATTAATGCCTCGTATTCTTCTGGAGCACTGAGATTTACATTTCCCATCGAGCTGATCCGTGCCTTCAGGCTTCTGGATTCTCGGCTGAGGGCTGCCTGATCCAGAGCATCCGCATCAATTTCTTTCATCAGTTCCTCAGGAGACTGATCACTGATTTCAGCCAGCTGTGTCTCCAGCTGTTCACGAAGCATCCTGAATTCCGTTTGCTTCAGGGACTGCTGATGCAGTGCTTCGTTGGATGCTTCCAGTTGCTGACGGATTTCCTGCAGTTGTTGATTTTGGAGATGATGTTCTTCGTTCTTTCGTTCCTGAAGTTCAAGTTCCGTATCGAGTTCCCCTTTAAGCAACTCACGCTGCTCCAGCATCTGGTCGAAAGAAGCATCGATTTCCATGATCCTTTGTTCACTTTTCTGGAGTTTCTGATCTCCCTCATCCCGCAAATTCAATAGGGATTCGATGCGTCTTTCACATTCAAGATGCTCGCGCTGAAGTCGCTGTTCATTTTCGACCAGGTTTTTCTGCTGTTCGAGGGCTTCTGTCAGGGCCACCTTTTGGTCAAGCAGCTTCGTTGAAATTTCTTCAACCCTCTGCTTTTGCACCTCAATCCGTTCTTCCTGAAGCATCAACTCTTCATCGAGTTCACGACGTTGATTTTCCAGAGATGCAAGAGAATCATTGACAGATTCCTGCCGTTTCTGATGGATCTCTATTTCATCCTCTAAGCGATCCAAGTCATTCTGGTTTTGTTCAAGCATCTGTCCCAGGCGTTTGTATTCAAGCTGGTGATGCTCAAGTTCTTTACTCAGACTCAACCATTCCAACTCGGTTTCCCGCTGAGATTTGAGTTGCTGCTGCTGTTCGGTGCGCAGTTCAGAAAGTTTCAACTGCTTCTGTTCGAGTTCCTCCTCCAACCTTATACAATGCTGCTGAAGTTTTTCTGCCTCCTCCTCGAGTTCGCTGATTTCCTGCTGGCGTTTGAGGAAACCCAGGGTAGGCGTCCCGGCTTTCCCGATTCCAGCGGAGATTTCCGAAAGCCTAGAACCGTTTGCTGAAAGCCATTCAAACGTTGATCCGGTCCATTCGTTATCCAACCTGTTCCAGAAATGAGCAGAATCGTCATCCAATAAAAATCGGGAAAAGAAACGGTTTCCCCAGGATTCAAACTCTCCACGGAATTCAAGAAAATCCTTCAGACTCAACTGTTCCGTGGGACGGTCAGATTCTGTCGGAAGCCGGTCAAGAGCGATGAATTTCATTGCACCCAGCCCCTGACTTTCACAAAAACTTTCAACTTTTGAGAACTGATCCTTGCTTTTCAGCACCACCCAGTCCAACACTTCGGCCATCACTGAGGCACCCTGTTCGAGGGCTTCGGGCTCCGCATTGATGAAATCCGCAACGACTCCCAAAACCCCGAAACTCTGGGCTTTTGCAGGGTCTTCCTGCATCAGGTGCATGAAGGTTTTGACACTGTCACTGAATCCTTCGTAACTGTGCTGGATTTGAACCAGGGATTCGAGTCGGGAACGGATCACACTTTGCTGGTACTGTTCTTCGACGAGTTTGGTTTCTTCCTCTTCAATCAACTCGGAATCTGTTTCAATGGTTTGTCCCAGATGCTGGAGTTGTTCCTCAATCAGGTCCAGTTGCTGTCTGAGACTGAGGGTTTTTTCTTCTGCACTATCCCGTTTTTTCCCTGCATCCTCATGAAGCATTCGGTGTGAATCATCCTGCTGTTTCAATTTTTGCTGCCGTTCGAGCAGGGATTCCAATCTTTCGTTGAGAAAACTGTCCTGGTTGGTTTGACTGGTCAATTCAGTGTGAATCTTCAGCAACTTCTTCTGCAATTGCTGCTGGAGATCGGTCACTTCCTGAAGTTCCGTTTCCCGTTCCAGTTTTTCCTGTTCAAATTCACTCAAAGATTCTTGAGCCGTTTCAACCCTTGTTTTCAGCTGATCGGCCAGGGAACTTCCCTGATTCCGGTCCCCTTCCAGAAACTTCAGTTTGTCCTGAAGCTCCGCAAGTTCTTCAGCCTGTCTTTGCTGCTGTTCATTGACATTTTCCAGATTCTGGCGTTCAAGGTTCCGCTGATTTTCTGCTTCCTGAATTTCTCTCTCTTTTTCATAAACCTTTTCACGCCGCTGCTGAATTTCCGCACCACGCTGCGTTTGCTCAAGACTCAACTGTTGCAGTCTAGTTTCCTCTGCAGCCAAGTCATTTTGTACATCCTGATGTTTTTGACGGTATTCCTCGATGCTCTGACTCGATTGCTTTTCATTCGCCCCCGCTTGATGCCAATTGAGGCATAGCAATTGTTTCTCGATGAGACTGCTCTCTTCTTTGAGGCTGATGAAGGACCTCGCCCGTTCCACCTGATCACGGAGGCCTTCCTCCTGTTCCCGTAAAGCACCCAGAACATCGTTCACCCTCAAGAGATTCTGGAGGGTTTCCTCCATCCGGCGTTCGGCAGCCTCCCTTTTGATTCGGAATTTAACAATGCCGGCCGCATCATCAATCAATACCCTGCGGTCCGCAGGACGGGCACTGACGATTTCTCCAACCCGTCCCTGTTCCACAATTGAATATCCGGTTCCACCAACTCCGGTATCCATAAAGAGTTCCCGGATGTCTTTCAGCCGGACCGGAGTTTTGTTGATCATGTAGACGCTCTCTCCGGAACGATAAAGCCGACGGGTTATCGCAATTTCGGTGTACTGTTCATAGTTCCGGATCGTATCACCTTCGGTGTTGGTAAAAGTCAGGGTGACTTCCGCCATGCCCATCGGCTTTTGGTAGGAACTTCCGTTGAAGATCACATCTTCCATCGAACCGCCCCTCAGGTGTTTCGGCCGTTGTTCTCCCAAAACCCAGCGGATTGCATCCACCACATTGCTCTTGCCGCAACCATTGGGACCAATAACAACCGTTATCCCATTTTGCTGAAACTTGATGTCAACCGAATGGCAGAAAGACTTGAAACCCGATACTTTGAGGCTTTTGATCCGCATAAAAGATGCTCTTCAGCAATAAGACAGGAGGAAGGAAATTGGGATTTTCCTCTTGATAGCAATATCCTGCCATTGGGAATTGTGCTTTGTGAAACACAAAATCCCCAGATGGATCAAAAGGGTCTGAAATGAGGAAATTAGTTTTGGCTGGTCTTCCATGACGTTGCCCTGATGGATAAACTGGGCAGTGTAACGGTTCACTGCCCAAAATTTGATAAACTTCCCGGAACTGAATTCCGGAAAAATTCAAAGTGTCTCAGAAGGGTATATCATCCTTGATATAATCTTCTTTTTCGCCGGTTTGGCTATTTTCTGATTCTGATGTTGCTTCAGAAGATTCCTGATTGCTGCCCATTGATTGGGATGTTTCTGATGAATAACTCTGGTTACTGCCCTCATTGGAAGGACGTGAATCAAGAAACTGCATTGAAGTTGTAACTACTTCGGTCCGGTAACGTTTCTGACCCTGGGGGTCTTCCCAACTTCTTGTTTGCAGGCGTCCTTCAATATAAACGGATTTTCCTTTTTTCAGATAGTTTTGGGCAAGGTCCGCAAGACGATCGAAAGCCACGATGTCATGCCATTCTGTTCGTTCCTGGCGTTGTCCCTGACGATCAGTCCAACGGTCGGTGGTCGCCAGCGAAAAATTGGCTACCGCGCTTCCTGCCTGAGTGTAACGAATCTCGGGATCCCGTCCCAAATTACCAATCAACATCACTTTATTCAAACTTCCCATACCTCTCCTTACTTTTTAATACCCTTCTCTTTCTATCGCAATGGAGTCAATAAAGAAAGCACTTTTTTCAATCGTTCCTCCAGAGGCTGATCTTTTTCACCGGCCTGGGGTAAAACCATCCGGATTTCGCGTTCCTGAAAACCCATATTTTTGAGGGCTGAAATCAGTTCCTGATTTTGGTCAACCAGGATTCCATCGAGTTCATTTCCCGTTTGGAGTGAAGAGGTAGAAACTTTCATTTCCCGGTTTTTCAACTGATCCTTCAGGTCCAGGCAAAGTTTTGCTGCTGTTTTTCGACCAATCCCGGAAACCTGGCTGAAGGCCGCAGTGTTGTTTTGAAAAACCGCATCGGTCAGTTGATCTATCGAAAGCTGAGACAATACCGCCAACCCAAGCTTCGGACCAACCCCTGTGGTTTTGATCACCATCTGAAACAACTCTTTTTGCTCCCATGACGAAAATCCATATAGAGTCAATTCATCCTCTCGGACATGGGTGTGGATGTAGAGTTGAATTTCCTGGTTTGATTGGGATTTCAGGCAAATCGTTTCCGGAACCCTGATTTCGTATCCCACTCCGGACTGGGTTTGAACAACCATCATTCCCGTCCCCAAAAAAAGGACCCGACCTTCAATGAATGCAATCACAGCATCAACTCGAATTTATCCGGATTGAGAAAGTAAAAGGAGCTTTTCATCCTTTGCCCTGCATCCTTTCCAGGGTTGGGTGAAGATGGGCATGAGTAATGGCCGAGGCCAAAGCATCGGCTTCGTCTTCCTTAAAATCCTGTCGTTTGTTGAGGAGAATCTGAACCATATGAATCACCTGATCCTTGGTCGCCCGTCCTACCCCCACCACTGCCTGTTTCACTTGAAGCGGAGGATATTCATGGATGGGCAAGCCGGTTTCCGCCATTTTCAGAAGGATCACTCCCCGAACATGGCCGAGAATCAATGCAGATCGGGCGTTATGAGCAAAAAAAATCTGTTCGATGGAAGCACAGTCAGGACGGTTATTCTCAATCAGTGCTCCAAGCTCATTGGAGATCTGTACCAGTTTATCTGCAAGTTTCCATTTATCAGGCAAGCGTATGCAACCGCTATCCAGATAACGGGTCGAATTTCCGTGATGCTCTACCAGTCCATAACCGGTAACCCGACTGCCAGGATCAATGCCGAGAATTTTCAAGGCGCTTCAGGCCATTTCAGCCAAAACTTCATCCGTGATGTCAAAATTTGAATGAACACTTTGAACATCATCGTCATCTTCCAGCATATCGATCAGCTTGATCACCTGCTGGGCTTTTTGGGGCTCGTCAATTTCAACTCGGTTCTGGGGATTCCAGATGATTTCCGCACTCAACATCGGCACGTTGGATTCTTCGAGTTGCGCCCTGACTTCATCAAAATCGGAAGTGCTGGTCACCACCCGAAATTCATCAGCCTGATCGCTTTGAATATCTTCCGCTCCGGCCTCAAGAATGATTTCTGTCAGCACATCTTCCTCAATTTCAGATTTTGCAACCCGGATCATGCCGATCCTTTCAAACATGTACTGTACCGAATTGGAGGAACCAAGATTGCCTCCGCCTTTACTGAAAGCGTGACGCACTGAAGCAATGGTCCGGTTTCGGTTATCGGTCAAAGCCTCAACGATCAGTGCCACGTTGTGAGGGCCATAACCTTCATAGAGGATCTCCTCATAGGAAACCCCATCCATTTCTCCAGCGCCCTTTTTGATGGCCCGCTCGATGTTGTCCTTGGGCATGCTCTGGGCTTTAGCCGCAGCAACCGCAGTTCGAAGCCTTGGGTTGGAATCTAAGTCACTTCCACCCATTCTGGCAGCAACCGTAAGTTCCTTGATCAATTTTGTGAAAATCTTTCCGCGTTTGGCGTCTTGGGCCGCTTTGCGGTGTTTGATGGTACTCCATTTACTGTGACCGGACATGATGATGAAAACTTAATGTTGAAGGGTTCAGTTCAATATTTTTCCCACTAAATCATACTCGTGAGCTTCAGTGATTTCAACCTGATGGAATCCTGCAGAGGTTGCATTTCCTTCGTTGATATAAACAACTCCGTCTACTTCTGGCCCCTGGTATTGGTTCCTGCCTTCAAGCAACAGATCGGTTTCTGAACTGAAACCTCCCACTAAAACCTGCTGAAGACTGCCAACCATTTTTTGATGGTGCTCTCTGCTGATTTTCTGTTGAATTTCCATGAGCCGGTTTTTCCGTTCCTCTTTGAGTGAAAGCGGAATCGGATCTCCAAACTTTGAGGACCTGATGTTGTCTTCATCGGAGTATAGAAAAATTCCAAGGTGCTGAAAATGACCTTCTGAAACAAAATCCACCAATTCTTCAAAATCCTGATCGGTTTCAGTCGGGAACCCAACAATGAAGGTCGTCCTCCAGGCAACATCGGGAAGTTGTCTACGGACCCTAGCCATGGTTGCCTCGATTTCTTTTCGGGTAATCTTGCGGTTCATTTTTTTCAAAACCGGATCACTGATATGCTGGAAAGGCATATCCAGGTAGCGGCAAAACCGTGGATCCGAGGCCATCACCTCTAAAACTTCATCGGTAAAACTATTGGGATAGCAATAAAACATACGGATCCAGTAATCTCCAGGGACCGAGATCAATGCTCTTAACAAACCTGAAAGCTCGGTACCGTCCCTGAGATCTTTGCCGTAAGAAGACGTGTCCTGGGAAAGAAGGTTGATTTCACTGACTCCACGTTCCACCAGTTTGGAAAAATCCTGAACCAGTGATTCGATGCTCCTGCTGCTGAATCCTCCTCTCAGGTAAGGAATATTGCAAAAGGAACACATGTTTGAGCAGCCTTCGGCTATTTTCAGATAGGCATAGTGTGAAGGCGTACTTTGAATGCGTTCCTGTTGCTGGTATTGACGGTAATGCGGTTTTTTTTGAAGGAATTGCTTGAACTGACCCTCAGGGTGATAAAGCTGATCCAGCAATTCAGGAATCTGCTCAAATCCACTGGAACCGAGGAGACCATCAATTTCAGGAATTTTCTGGGCAAGTTCACTTCCGTAGCGTTGGGTAACACATCCGGCGGCAACCAGTTTTTCACAACGCCCTTCCTGCTTTAAATCGCTTAACTCAAGGATTCTGGTGATCGACTCCTGGCTTGCTGCACTTAAAAACCCACAGGTATTGACGATGATGACCTCTGCCTCTTCAGCATCATCCGTAAACTGGTAACCCTGACTATTGAGGCTTCCGAGCATGATCTCGGAATCCACCCGGTTTTTGGAACAACCCAGGGTTTCCAGGTAAACTTTTTTATCCATGGGAATTCAAGCTGGATTGAGTCGAGGTATTCCAGCTTGAGGAATCGTAGGGATTAGGACGGCGAATTTCTTTGCCTTGAGGCGGGAGGGATTATTTTTCTTCCTTGGATTCTTTATTTTCAGATGGATCAGGTTCAGGCTCAGAAGATACATCCGTTTGCTCAGTTCCTGCAGATGCTTCAACTGGTTCCGGGTCAGATGTCTTTCCGGAAGCTTCTGTTTCTTCTTGATTGGTTTCCTGAACGGGCTCCTCTTCAGGTGTTTCCGTCTTTGCCTGTTGTTCTTCGGTTTTCTCCTCAGACGTTTCCTGCTCAGGAGTTTCAGCTTCTGCCGAAGTTGCTGATTCAGAAGCTTCAGTCTTTTCCGAAGCCTCACTTTTTTCAGGAGCATCAACCTGTTCTTCTACCGCCTCTTCTTTGGCTGCTTTTTCACTGCTTTCTTCAGCCTGACGTACCTCTTCACTGACCTTTTCAAGGACCTTGCTGGATTTGCGTGCAGGTTTTTTCTTGCCGGAAGTGGATTTCAACGAACTCAGTTGATCATTTTCTGATCCGATCAGTTGGACGATTGCCATTTCCGAATTATCACCGAGTCTTGTCTGTCCGAGTTTAATGATCCTGCAATAGCCCCCCTGGCGGTCACTGTAACGTTCACTTAATTCATCAAAAAGCTGGGACATGGCCTCTTTGCTTTTGACAAAAGATAATGCCTGACGTCTTGCATGAAGATCCCCCCTTTTGGCAAGAGTGATCATCTTTTCAAGAGGTTTTCTGACTTCCTTGGCCCGGGCCAGAGTGCATCTGATCTCACCTTTTTCAAGGATGGAGGTCACCATATTTCTCATCATGGCGCGACGGTGGGAAGTGGTCACCCCAAGACGTCTGCCTGCTTTTAAATGTCTCATCGTGCTGATCTTATGTAAGTCCGGTCAGGATCAAATCGTGTGCGGGATTAAATTTTCAGATGTGGATTGTTATTCGGGTCAAAACGGTCCAATACCATTCCAAGCTGAAGCCCCATCCCGGAAAGGATGGATTTGATTTCATTCAGGGATTTGCGGCCGAAGTTTTTCGTTTTCAGCATTTCGGCTTCGGTTTTCTGGACCAGGTCCCCGATCGTTTCAATTTTTGCATTCTGCAGGCAGTTGATGGAACGTACTGACAATTCCAGTTCACTGACACTGCGGTAAAGATTTTCGTTGAGAGGCTCGTCATCATCTTCTTCTTCATGCTCAATGACGATGGCGCTTTCATCGAAATTGATGAAAACATCCATATGTTCCTTCAGGATCTTTGCCGCATAGGCCAGACTATCCGCAGGTTTCACAGAAGCGTTGGTCCAAAGTTCAAAATTCAGACGATCATAATCCGTTCTCTGATCAACCCTGGAATTTTCCACTTCATAGTGAATTTTTTTAATCGGCGAATGATTTGAATCCAGGTAGATCGTTCCAACCGGAAGTTCATTTTCTTGATTGACTTCCGAAGTCACGTAGCCTTTATTGAACTGGGCATAAAGGGTCATGCTGATGGTTGCTCCCTCCTGAAGGGTTGCAATGACTTTGTTGGGATTGAGAACTTTAGCCTTCTCGAAAGTAGCAATGTCCTTTCCTGTTAAAATGCAGGGGCCTTCACCAATCAGTTCCAATTCGATCACTCCATCAAAATACTGCTCCAACTGGAGTTCCTTAATATTGAGTATGATCTGCAATACATCCTCAACGACTCCACTGATGTTACTGAACTCGTGGGTCACTCCTTCAATTTGAACAGCAAAGATGGCGGACCCACGGACTGATGACAACAGTACCCTGCGAAGGGCATGTCCAATGGTCGTCCCAAAACCAGGCTCCAGTGGGTCCATGATGAACTTACCATAGCCTGACCGGATGGTGGCTTCTTCAAACTGAAGCCATTTTGGTTTGGCAATCTCTGTCCAGTTCTTGGAAAAAATCTTTGCTTCCTCATTCATCTCAGAAGCAGACGGGGCTTTTTGGTTTTCCGGTTGTTCTACTTCTTCAGTGGCTTCAACTGTTTCTGGCATTTCAAATCTCTCAAATAACGTTAAGCATCAACCTTAGTTCAGATGCTTCAGATACGGCGCTGTTTAGGGGGTCTGCAACCGTTGTGGGGAACCGGGGTGACGTCATGGATGGAAGTGATCCTTAAACCTTCTACTGCGGAAATTGCTCTTAAAGCAGATTCTCTTCCTGTTCCGGGTCCTTTGACATAAACGTCTAGGCTTCTGACACCATTATCCATGGCTTTGCGGATTGCATCTTCTGCAACGACCCTGGCTGCAAAGGGAGTACTTTTACGAGATCCCTTGAAACCATGCATACCGGTGCTGGACCAGGCGATGGCATTTCCCTGGTTATCGGTAACCGTCACAATGGTGTTGTTGAATGAAGCCTGGATATGGATTTTTCCTTGCTCAATATTCTTCTTTTCTTTTTTCTTTTTCTTTGCCTGAGCCATGTTTTAATTGCGTTTGCTAGCTGAGTTATTTTTTACGTGCAACCGCCAGACGCCTTGGACCTTTACGGGTTCTGGCATTGGTTTTGGTGCGTTGTCCTCGAACAGGCATGTGCCGGCGATGTCTCAAACCCCGGTAATTACCAAGATCCATGAGACGTTTGATGTTAAGATTGATCTCACGTCTTAAATCACCCTCCACTTGATAATCTGCCTCAATGACGGATCGGATCTGGCTTACCTGGTCGTCAGTCAGGTCACTGATTCGAGTATTCGCGTCAATTTTTGTTTTTTTCAGGATCTCTATTGATGAATAGCGACCGATCCCGTAAATGTACGTCAGGCCAATTTCGACCCGCTTACTGTTTGGCAGGTCAACTCCGGATATTCTAGCCATACTGCGTCAGCCCTGTTTTTGTTTGTGTTTCGGATTTTCACAGATCACACGCAATACTCCTTTACGCTTAATGATCCTGCATTTTTCACAGATTTTTTTAATTGATGATCGTACTTTCATGATATTCCCAAGGATGAAGTCTGATTACAGCTTTGGTTTTATTTCAGAGTTTCAGACTTGCCGCACGGGTCTGACGCCGTTTGGTTTTACGCATAAACCCGTCGTAGTTTTGATTTAATAGAAAAGCCTCAATCTGGTTCACAAGGTCCAAACCTACACCTACGACAATCAACAAAGCAGTCCCACCAAAACTGAACGGAACGTTAAAAGCGACAAAAAGGATGCTGGGTAAAATACATACTGCAGCAAGATAGATGGCTCCTCCAAAGGTAAGCCTGCTCAGCACTCCGTTGACATACTCCGCTGTTTTCTTTCCAGGACGGATGCCGGGAATGTATCCACCGTGTCGCTTCATTTCTTCAGCAATTTTGACAGGGTTGAACTGAATCGCGGTGTAAAAGAAGGCAAAGAAGAAAATCATGATGACGAAAAGCAGGGAATATAAAAGCCTGCCCGGCATCAGCTGTGCGCTGACCGCCTGAACCCAGGGTATGGTAATGAAACCCGTAATGGTTGCTGGAAAAGCCAGGATCGATGATGCGAAAATCGGGGGAATAACACCGGATGAGTTGATCTTCAACGGCAGATGGGATGACTGACCTCCGTACATCCGATTTCCCTGCATCCGTTTAGCATATTGAACCGGAATCTTCCTGTAAGCCGTTTCCATGAAAATCACTGCAAAAATTACCAACACCATCAAAACTCCAACGATGATCAAAAGAATCGGTTGGATCTGATCGGTTTGAACAAGTCTGATGGAATTGATAATTGCACCAGGGATATCGACAACAATGCCTGCAAAAATGATTAAGGAAATTCCATTTCCGATACCTCGCTCATTGATCTGCTCCCCGACCCACATCAGGAATGCCGTCCCGGCTGTTAGGGTAATCACTGTCAAACCACGGAAACCCCAGGTGTTCATGGTCGAAATAACAACGGGAGATCCATCCGGAGCAGCCATACTCTCCAAACCTGCTGAGATTCCGAAAGCCTGGACCAGACTCAGCACAATCGTTCCGTAACGGGTATAGATGGTAATCTTTTTTCGACCTGCTTCGCCTTCTTTCGAGAGCCTTTCAAGATAAGGAAAGACTACTGTCAACAACTGCATGATGATGGATGCACTGATGTAAGGCATGACACCCAACGCAAAAACCGTTAGACGTGCCAGTGCTCCACCGGTAAACATATCGAAAAAACGGAGAATGGAACCCTGCTGTGCTTCAAAAAAAGCAGTTAGGGCTACACCATCAATCCCAGGAGTTGGGATATGTGCTCCGAGACGAAAGACAAAGAGGATGGCCAGCGTGAAATAAATGCGCTGACGCAGTTCCTCGATTCTGAAAATGTTCTGGATCGTGTTCCAGATCAAGAGGCCACCTAGCTGGGAATGATCACTTCACCGCCTGCCTGGGTCACGGACTCCACTGCACCGCGGCTCGCTTTATCGACGGTAATTTTGATTTTTTTGGTCAGACTGCCTCTACCAAGCAGCTTCACAGGAGTTTTTGTATTCCGGATCAAGCCCATCTCCAGCATCTGCTGCATTTCCAGCGAGGCGCCATCGGTAAGCTGTTCCAGTTTTTCCAGACGGTCCAGATTGATTAATTGATAAGTCTGACGGTTGGGATTGGTAAATCCGAATTTCGGTAATCTACGCTTCAGAGGCGTCTGTCCGCCTTCAAAACCACGTTTGTTCTTGAAACCGGAACGGGATTTTGCACCTTTGTGACCCCGTCCGCAGGTTTTTCCTAAACCGCTTCCCGGACCGCGCCCCACACGTTTTCTTTTTTTTCTGGAACCGGCATTTAATTCATGCAAGTGCATGGTCATTTCCTCAGTTTTCTATGGTTTCAATTCGGACGAGGTGTTGAACCTTTTGAATCATTCCCCGGACAGAAGGTGTATTTTCCAGAATTCTTGAACCATTGATCTTTTTCAGTCCAAGTCCTTTCAGGTTTTCTTTTTGGTTTTTCCGGTTTCCAATGCTGCTTTTGATCAGCGTTACTTTGATCTTATCTGCCATGGTCAGGTTCCTCTCAACTCTTCAACCTTTTTGCCCCTTGCTCGGGCTACATCAGTAAAGCTGCGAAGGCTGTTAAAACCGGCGAAAGTAGAACGTACCAAGTTCTGGGGATTCCTGGACCCAAGGCATTTGACACTGATATCGGCAACACCCGCGGCTTCCATGACTGCTCTGACAGGTCCTGCCGCAATGATTCCATGCCCCTGACTGGCTGGTTTCATGAGCACCCGGCCCGCGCCGAATTCACCAATCACCTGGTGGGGTATGGTCGTTCCTTCGATCTTAATTCGCTGCATTTCCCGGGATGCACTCTCCACTGCTTTCCGGATGGCCTCGGTCACCTCATTGGCTTTACCATTACCAAGTCCGACCCGTCCGTTTCCGTCACCGACGACAACAAGCGCACTGAAACTGAAACGCCTACCACCTTTAACCACTTTTGCCACCCGGTTGACCCGAATTACTTTTTCAATCAGTTCACCCAGTTCCGGTTTTTCTGCCACTTGAATCTTTCTTTGAAATGTTCAGAAGTTCAGTCCTGCTTCTCTTGCCCCTTCGGCCAGAGCCTGAACCCTTCCATGATAGAGATTCCCGCCCCGGTCGAAATAAACAGTCTCGACTGAGATTTTTTTTAATTTTTCTGCGAGATCCTTTCCAACATCTTTTGCGGAATCCTTATTCCCGGTACTACTCTTGAGGCTTTTTTGGAGTGCAATGGTGGAGGAAGCAGCCAGGGTCTTGCCTTCCAAATCATCAATTGCCTGGACATAGATGTGCTTGGAGGATCGAAATACAGCAAGCCTCGGTTTGGTTGCTGTTCCAGAGATTTTTTTTCGAATCCGATTATGCCGGCTTTTTCTGGCAATCTTTCTTCTTTCTGAACTTTCCATATTAATCCACTCAGTGAATTATACTTTGCCGGCTTTTCCGGCCTTACGTTTCAATTTCTCGTCCTTGAAGAGAATCCCCTTACCTTTGTAGGGCTCGGGCGGACGATATTTCCTGATCTCAGCACAAACCTGACCCAGGAGTTGTTTATCTGCACTTTCAAGCACGATATTGGTATTGGCGTTCACCTTAGCAGTCACACCCTTTGGAATTTCGTACTTGATCGGATGGGAGTATCCCAGGTTCATCTCCAACATGTTGCTGGAAGTTGAAGCACGATAGCCGACACCAACCAAATTCAACTCTTTAACAAAACCAGTTGAGACTCCTACGAGCATATTCCGAACCAGTGCCCAAGTGGTTCCCAGCATAGGGGTTATGCCGCTTGAAGCATTTGGAGCAAGTTGAATCACTCCTTCTTCCGTATTCAGTTCCACATCATCATGGATACGCATTTTCATTTCCCCTTTCGGCCCTTTTACACTGAACTCACGATCGGTGTACTGAACCTGTACTCCATCGGCCACAGGGATCGGACGTTTACCAATTCTGGACATGGGTCTTCCTTAAATGCTCTCAGTCAATCAGTTCTTTACCAAACGGTACAAAGTATTTCTCCACCGACTTTTTCTTCGCGGCACTTCCTGTCAGACATAACACCTTTAGATGTCGTAATGATGGAGATGCCCTGTCCGCTCAAAACCGGTTTAGCATCATTCGATTTGAGATAAACCCTCAGTCCCGGTTTACTTTCTCTTTTAATCTTACGTATCACCGGTTGGCCATCATTGAGGTATTTCAACTGAAGTTTGATCTCCGGGAACGAATCTTCATCCGAAGAAACCTCCCAATCTTCAATAAAGCCTTCATCCTTGAGTATTTCTGCAATACTTTTTTTTATTTTCGAGGAAGGGATAACTACTTCCGAAGAACCGCGCATGTTCGCGTTCCGTATTCGTGTAAGCATATCCGCAATGGGATCGGTCATGGACATGATGCTTTCCTAAACTTTTTTTGGATGTATCACCAGCTCGATTTGATCACTCCGGGAAGCAACCCAAATCCTGCGTTTTTACGGAAACAAATTCGGCACATTCCGAATTTCCGTAAATAACCCCTTGGGCGCCCGCAATAGCCGCAACGGTTGTTGTTGCGAACCGCAAACTTCTGCTTGCGCTGGGCTTTAGCAATCATCGATTTTTTTGCCATAATTTCCTAATTTCTGAATGGGAAACCCATGCCTTCCAAGAGGTCTCTGGATTCCTGATCTGAGTCGGTGCTCGTGACAATGGTTATGTTCATTCCACGGATTTGATCGATCTGATCAAAGTCGATTTCCGGAAAAATCAGTTGTTCACGAATACCCATGGTGTAATTTCCGGAACCGTCAAATGCTCTAGGCGAAATTCCTCTGAAATCTCTGACACGGGGAATCGCAACATGGATGAGTTTATCGAGGAAATTCCACATATTTTGACGCCTTAATGTCACCATACAGCCGATCGGCACCTTCTCACGTAACTTGAATGCTGCAATCGATTTTTTAGCACGGGTCACCACCGGCTTCTGACCGGCAATCAGGGCCATTTGCTTGCTGGCTTCTTCGATTACTTTCGGATTCTGAAGTGCCTCTCCCAATCCCATATTGAGACTTACCTTCTGGATTTTCGGGATTTGATGAACATTCTTGTATCCGTATTTTTCCTTCAACAAACCAACCGTTTTGGTTTGATACGTTTCATAAAGATGACTCTGCATCATGCCCCTAATACTTCACCGGTTTTGACACAGACACGACTTACGACACCTGCATCATTTTTTTCATTTCGAAAGCGAACACCCCGATTGAGTTCAGAATTGAAAAGCATGACATTCGAATAATGGATCGGGGATTCCATTTTCATAATTCCCCCCTGCTGGTTTCTCTGATTAGGTTTGGTATGTCGCACGACCATGTTCAAACCCTCAATCAAGATCCGTTCATTCTTCCAGTCCACAGAAAGAACTTTACCCGTATTACCTTTTTCTTTTCCTGAAATGACAATCACATTATCCCCTTTTCGGATTCGTGACTGACTTCTCTTACGTTGCTTCGCTTTCATTTTTCACTCACAAAACTTCAGGGGCCAAAGAAAGGATCCGCATGAATTTTCCCACCCTTAATTCACGGGCTACAGGACCAAAAATACGTGTGCCGATCGGCTCTCTTTTATTATCAATGACAACCGCAGCATTTTTATCAAATTTGATGTAGGTACCATCCTGTCTGCGAAATTCTTTCTTGGTTCTCACGATGACGGCTTTGACCACATCTCCTGCCTTCACCCTCGAATTGGGAATGCTGTCTTTGATTGATGCCACGATGATGTCTCCAACCCTTGCGTATCGTTTTTTCGATCCACCAAGGACTTTGATACACCTCAGGTTTTTAGCGCCTGAGTTGTCGGCGGCTTCCAATACAGTCTGCATCTGAATCATGCCTCACTCCTTTTTACAAGGCGATGACACTTTCGTTTACTTAACGGTCTGCATTCTTCAATTTGTACAAAATCTCCAATATTGCATTCGTTGTTTTCATCGTGTGCCACATATTTTTTGCTTCTCTTCACTGTTTTTTTGTAAAGAGGATGCTTGTACTTCGTCTCAACTAATACAACGATGGATTTTTCCATGTTGTTGCTGACGACTACTCCGTTTTGATATTTAACCCTTTTCATCTATGATTTTTCAGCAGCAGTGGTTCGATTCTTCTCGTTCAGAATCGTATTGATTCGGGCAATGTCCTTTCGGGTTTTTCTCATCTGATGAACATCACTGTCAGCACTGAGGACGGTATTACAACGGATGCGCATAAACTCTTCCTTGAGCTCCTGATGTTTGGAGTTCAATTCATCCACAGTAAGTTCTCGCAATTCGGAAGCCTTCATAAAACCACCCCTCTTTTTAGCACCCTTGTTTTCATTGGCAGTTTGTAGCCTGCCAGTCTGAGAGCTTCAAGGGCGACACTTTCCTGAACTCCCTCGATTTCATAAAGTACCCTTCCGGGGTGAATCGGCATAACCCAACTGTCAACAGCGCCTTTGCCTTTTCCCATCCGCACTTCGGCCGGTCTCTTGGTGATAGGTTTATCTGGAAAAACACGGATCCAGATTTTTCCTCCACGTTTCAGGGATCGGGTGATCACACGTCGGGCTGATTCAATCTGACGGTTGGTCAAATACCCTCTTCCTGTGGCCTGTAATGCGAAAGATCCAAATGAAATCTTATTCCCTGTGTTGGCATCATTCTTCAGCCTTCCGCGCATCTGTTTGCGGAATTTAGTTTTCTTTGGAAGAAGCATTCTCAGTCCTTTCTGCGGGATCGACGGCTTCGGGTTCGCTCGTATTTTTCTCCGCGATAGACCCAGACTTTCACCCCAATCACACCATAGGTTGTTTGGGCTTCGGCGACTCCATAATCGATATCTGCCCTCAAAGTGTGAAGGCGCACCTGACCTTCCCGGACCCATTCCGAACGCGCAATTTCAGCACCGTTAAGACGTCCTCCAACCATGATTTTGCAACCGGCAATGTTCATCCGCATGGCTGAGGTCATTGCTCTACGAATAGCACGGCGGTAAGCGATACGTCTTTCGAGCTGGTTTGCAATGTTTTCTGCCACCAGCGTTGCTTCGATCTCTGGCCGTTTGATTTCCTTGATATTGACGATCACCTCATGCCGAGTGAGTTTATTCAACTCATGCTTGAGGCGTTCGACTTCATCACCCTTTCGCCCGATGATAATTCCAGGACGAGCAGTGAAAATATTGACCTTGGTTTTCTTTGCAGTTCGTTCAACTTCGATGTGAGAGATGGCAGCATGCTTAAGCCTCTTTTTCACAAATTTCTGAATACTTAGATCCTGCTTAAGCTGCTCAGGATAATCTTTTCCCGCATACCACTTGGAATTCCATGTTTTTGAAATTCCTACTCTTAAGCCTATCGGGTTAACTTTCTGACCCACTTTTCCTCAGTTCAATGGTGTTTTAAAGACCAACTTCAAGGGTGATGTGACTACTTCTTTTCCGGATGGTGGTCGCCCGACCCATGGCTCTTGGACGAAAGCGACGCAGGGTTCTTCCTTCATCTACATACGCTGTAACAACACGGTATTCATCGACATCGGCATCCGGATCAGCCTGGTCGGCGTTCGCCAGGGCTGACTGAAGAACTTTCATCACCGGCTGAGCCGCACGATTTTTGAGAATGCTGAGTTGTGCCATTGCAACATCAGCCTTTTTCCCACGGATCATGTCGATCACAAAGCGTGCTTTGCGTGCTGAAACCCTCACGTTTTTGGCAGTCGCTCTAGCACCCATCAGCGTTTACCCCTTTTATCGGATTTCCCGACGTGTCCACGGTAAGTTCGGGTGGGAGAGAATTCCCCGAGTTTGTAACCCACCATATCTTCGGTGATATAAATCGGGATGAATTTATTGCCATTATGAACAGCAATGTTGAGACCCACGAATTCAGGCAGGATCACTGAACGCCTGGACCAGGTTTTGATCAACCTTCGGTCTTTATTTTCGTTGGCCGCCAGCACTTTTTTTTCCAGATGCCCATCAACAAATGGGCCTTTTTTAAGAGAACGCGGCATGCTTATCTTTTCTTGACGATCAATTTGTCAGCACCTTTACGGTGGCGTGTTTTCATTCCTTTGGTTGGTTTTCCCCAAGGACTGACAGGATGACGACCTCCGGAAGTTCTTCCTTCTCCGCCCCCATGGGGATGATCAACCGGATTCATGACCACACCTCTAACGGTGGGTCGGACTCCCTGCCAACGCTTTCGGCCGGCTTTACCCAAATCCACATTCATATGCTGTGCGTTTCCAACCGAACCAATGGTTGCCATACATTCTACCCGTATTTTTCGGATCTCCCCGGAACGCATACGAAGTTGTGCGTATTTGTCATCTTTTGCCATCAATTGAATGCTGGTACCTGCACTGCGTCCGATCTGGGCACCCTTTCCTTTTCGCATTTCCACACAATGTAAAATCGTCCCGACCGGAATGTTTTTCATGGGTAAGGCATTCCCTGATTTGATTTCTACCTGATCCCCGGAAACCACGGTATCTCCCACATTCAAACCTTCTGGAGTAAGGATGTATCTCTTCTCACCATCCGCATAATGCAGCAGACTGATCCTAGCGGTTCGATTCGGGTCGTATTCAATAGAAACGACTTTTGCAGGAATGTTAATTTTGTTCCGCAGAAAGTCGATGATGCGGTACCGACGCTTATGTCCTCCACCCCGATGCCGAACTGTAATCCGGCCCATGTTGTTGCGTCCACCCTTTTTCTTGATCGGGGCAAGCAGGCTTTTTTCCGGGGTTGAGGTTGTGATTTCGTCAAAAACGAAACCACTCATGCTTCTTCGTCCAGGAGAAGTAGGTTTGTAGTTTTTTATAGCCATCTCAGTATGCTTTCTCAGGCGCCTTCAAAGTATTCAATGGTCTGCCCCTCTTTGAGAGTGATCAGCGCTTTTTTCCAGTTTGATTTCTTACCCTGGTGACGACCCAATCTTTTTTTCTTTCCTGTGACATTCATGGTTCGGACTTTTTCAACCTCAACCTTGAAGGCTTTTTCAACACTTTCCTTGATCTGAACCTTGTTTGCCTTTGGATCCACTTCAAAAACAAACTGGTTGAATTCTTCTTTGAGGAGTCCGGATTTTTCCGTCAATTTCGGTTTTTTCAATACATCGTAGAGATTCATCCGCTTAACCTCGCATTCAGGGATTCCATCGCATCTTTGACAAAAATGACTTTAGGGAAACGAAGCAGTTCATAGACATTAAGACTCTGCTGATTAATCGCATGAACCCCTTGGAGATTTCTTGAAGCAAGCATCAGTTCCCGAGACATGTTTTCAGTGACGATCAAGGCTTTGGGAGCTTCAAGCGTTTCCAG
This sequence comes from SAR324 cluster bacterium lautmerah10, assembly GCA_001469005.2. Classification (GTDB taxonomy): domain Bacteria; phylum SAR324; class SAR324; order SAR324; family NAC60-12; genus UBA1014. The sequence continues at coordinate 19,349 of LNZD02000093.1, read as the reverse complement.
AACTTTCTTTAAATTCTTGGTTTTATGATCTTCCAACTTCAGTTCTTCAAGAATCACCAACTGGTTTTGTCGAATTTTTTCGGCAATGGCCGATCGCAAAGCTAACTTCCGGAATTTTTTGTTGGACCTGATCGAATAGTCTCTTGGAGAAGGACCAAAAGTTATTCCTCCGTGACGACGTAGTGGAGATTTATTACTTCCTGAACGAGCGTTTCCCGTACCTTTTTGACGATAGAGCTTTTTTGTACTATATGAAACTTCTGCACGGGTTTTGGTAGAGTGGGTGCCCTGCCGATTTGCCGCGAGAAAACCAACCACCGCCTGCTTGATGGCCTGAGGATGGTATTCGGTTTCCAGGATCTGATCATTCAATTCAATCTGACCAGAGGGTTTATTATTCAAATCTAAGGTGTTCAGGTTTGCCATGATTCTTTCAAATGCTTAACGGGTCAGCTTTCCTGTTTGATGGCAATATCGACACCCGCTGAAATATCAAGACGCATCAAAGCATCCATGGTCTGAGGTGTGGTATCCATGATGTAAAGCAAACGCTTATGGGTCCGGACTTCAAACTGTTCCCTGGATTTTTTGTCCACATGGGGAGAACGCAAAACCGTGTATTTGTTTATGCGGGTGGGCAAAGGAATGGGTCCGACAATCTGTGCACCGGTCCTGCGGACCGTATGCACGATTTCTCCGACTGTCTGATCCAGGAGTTTGTCGTCGTATGCCTTGAAGCGTACTTTAATTTTTGGATCCATGGAGTGTCTCTTTATTTCACCACTTCAGTTACAACACCGGAACCGATGGTTCTTCCGCCCTCACGAATAGCGAAGCGAACTTCTTTTTCCAGTGCAATAGGAGTGATTAACTCAACAACGAGCCCAATATTGTCTCCTGGCATCACCATTTCGACATTGTCCGGGAGATTCAAAACACCAGTCACATCAGTGGTTCGAAAATAAAACTGAGGGCGGTAGTTGTTAAAGAATGGAGTATGTCTTCCACCTTCGTCCTTCGTCAGCACGTAAACTTGGGCTTTGAATTCCGTGTGAGGAGTAATGGAACCAGGTTTACAGATCACCTGACCTCGCTCGATATCTTCCCGTTTCACCCCGCGAAGCAACAGACCAACATTATCACCGGCTCTTCCTTCATCAAGGGTTTTTCTGAACATCTCGACTCCGGTAACAGTGGTTTTCTGGGTTTCTTTAATTCCAGTAATTTCAACTTCTTCGCCGGTATTAACGATTCCGCGCTCGATCCTTCCTGTGGCAACCGTTCCACGACCAGAGATGGTGAAAACATCTTCCACGGACATCAGGAAAGGCTTATCCAGATCTCGTTCCGGTTCAGGAATGTAACTGTCGACAGCATCCATCAGTTCCTTGATGGAAGCATACGCGGCATCATTAGCATCGGTGGAAGAAGACTCCATCGCCTGAAGAGCAGAACCTTTAATCAAAGGAATGTCATCCCCTGGAAAATCATAGGAGCTAAGCAGTTCACGCACTTCCATCTCTACTAGATCAAGAAGTTCTTCGTCATCCACCTGGTCTACTTTATTCAGATAAACTACCAAGTAAGGAACATTGACCTGCCTTGCCAGAAGAATATGTTCTCTGGTTTGTGGCATAGGCCCATCGGCAGCGGAAACCACCAGGATCGCTCCGTCCATCTGGGCTGCTCCAGTGATCATATTCTTTACATAGTCAGCGTGGCCGGGGCAATCAACGTGGGCATAGTGACGACTCTCCGTTTCGTATTCGATGTGAGCGGTGGCAATGGTAATTCCACGTTCACGCTCTTCCGGGGCTGCATCAATATCTCCATATTCACGAAATTCCGCCATCCCCTGAAATCCCAATACTTTGGTGATTGCGGCAGTTAATGTGGTCTTACCGTGATCGACGTGTCCAACCGTCCCAATATTGACATGAGGTTTGGAGCGTTCGAATTTTTCTCTAGCCATCTTTTCTTCTCCTGTCTGCGGTTGATGGGTTTTTTATGATTCGTTCACTCTCCGGAGTGACGCTAAATTAAAAATTATGCCTCTACGTAGGAGGACTGTTCTCCTGTCAAAGTCGCACGAGTTGCGTCTGTGACTGGAATGTAATGATTAAACTGCATGGTAAAGGAAGCTCTTCCCTGGGTCAGAGACCGAAGTTGGGTTGAGTATCCAAACATTTCACTGAGCGGCACTTCTCCCGAAATCACTTGAAGTCCGCTGCGTTCTTCCAATCCGCGGACCCGTCCTCGGCGGGCATTCAAGTCGCCAATCACATCCCCGGTATATTGCAGGGGAAGGACAATCTCCAAATCCATTGATGGTTCCAGCAGTTCCGGTGCAGCATTTCTGACACCCTGCTGAAATGCTGTTCCTGCAGCAATGGAAAAGGCAAGAGGACTGCTTTGATCTTCCTCAAAATCTGCTGAAACGAGGGTTGCCTTAAGGTCAATAATGGGAAATCCGGCAAGCATTCCATTTCCAAGGGAATCCTGGATACCCTGCTCAACTGCAATGGCACACTCTTCAGGAAGATTTGCTTTGGAAAGTATATTTTCAAAAACAAATCCCTGTCCACCCTCTAAAGGTTCGATTTTCAGTCCGCAACTGACGTTTTGTTCTTTACCATCAAGTAATCGATCAAATCGTGCATCGGAATGAGCTGTTTGAGTGATCGATTCTCGGTATGCGACCCGCGGCTTACCGGCTTTACAGTCCACCTTGAATTCACGTTGGAGCCGATCCACCATGATTTCTAAATGCAATTCCCCCATGCCGGAAATCACCATCTGGCCTGTTTCCGTATCAACTTTGCTGCGGAAGGAAGGGTCTTCCTGCATCAAACGTGTCAGGGATTCGTGGAGTTTTTCCTGGTCGGGTTTGGTCTTGGGCTCAATGGCAAGGTCCATAACTGGCTCAGGAAATTGGGTCTTTTCAAGAACCAACTGGGACTCTTTGGGGCATAGTGTGTCTCCGGTGACCAAATCCATGCCTACTGCAGCTCCGATGTCCCCGGCAAGTAGTTGATTCACTTCTTCACGTTTATTGGCATGAAGTTTGACCAAGTTTCCAATCCGTTCGAATTTTTTCTTCCTTGGATTAAAGACTGACTTTCCGCTTTCAAATTTTCCTGAATAAACCCGGACAAAGTTCATTTGCCCTGCAAAAGGGTCTGTTGCCACTTTGAAAGCCAGGACACAAAGAGGATCGTCCACAGATGCATTCCGGCTTACTTCCTTTTCAGTTACTGGGTGCATTCCTATAACCGGAGGTATATCCAGCGGGGAAGGAAGGAAATCTACTACTGCATCCATTAATTGCTGGACACCCTTATTCTTGAAAGCGCTTCCGCAAAGAACTGGGGTGATGCTTCCCGAGAGGGTTTCTCTTCGGAGAACCGATATGATTTCTTCTATGTCAGGTTCGGTTTCTTCAAGAAGTTTTTCAGTGAGTTCATCATCATGGAGCGAAAGCTGATCAAGCAACTCAGCTCTGGCAAGATTGGCTTCGGCTTCCAAGTCTCCTGAAAGTTTTCTGCATTCAAAATCAACCCCGTAACCTGCTTCGTCAAAATAATATGCCTGCATGGTTATCAGGTCGACGACGCCTTCAAAACGATCTTCTGCTCCAATCGGAATCTGAATGGCAACAGGCTGGATCTGAAGTTGCTCCTCAAGGGTAGTGATCACATGCCTGAAATCCGCACCAACCCTATCCATCTTGTTGACAAAGGCAATGGTTGGAACTTGATAGCGCTTGGCCTGACGCCAAACGGTTTCGGTTTGGGGCTGTACTCCAGCCACTCCGCACAGTACCATCACCGCTCCATCCAGAACGCGAAGAGAGCGTTCCACTTCAAAGGTAAAATCCACGTGTCCTGGTGTATCGATGATATTCACTGAATAATCTTCACGATTCTTCTGCCAAAGGCATGAGGTCGCAGCGGATGTGATGGTAATGCCACGTTCCTGTTCCTGTTCCATCCAATCCATAGTTGCAGATCCGTCGTTCACTTCACCCAACTTGTGAATTCTTCCGGTGTAATAAAGGATGCGTTCTGTCGTGGTCGTTTTGCCCGCGTCGATATGGGCCATGATTCCGATGTTTCTTCTTCGCGTCAGAGGAACTGGTTTGGCCACTCGAGTATCCTGTCCTTATTTTGAAAAACATCGATCCTTGAAATTACCAGCGATAGTGAGCAAAAGCCTTATTGGCTTCTGCCATCTTGAGGGTATCTTCTTTTTTCTTGATGGAACTTCCACGGTTGTTGAAGGCATCCAGCAACTCGTCGGCAAGTTTGGCCTGCATCGATTTTCCGCTTCGGGCATTGGCGTACAAAACTAACCAGCGGATTGCGAGACTCTGGCTTCTGGAAGACCGAACCTGCATGGGAACTTGGTAGGTTGAACCTCCAACCCGTCTGGATTTAACCTCCATCGCCGGTTTCACGTTTTCGACGGCAGTCCGGAAAACATCCAGAGATGGAGTTTCTTTTTCACGATCTGATATAAGGTCCAAAGCACCGTAAAGGATTCTTTCAGCCACACTCTTCTTGCCGTGCTTCATCAGGCTGCAGACGAACTTACTAACCAGGGTGTCATTGTATTTGGGATCTTTCAGTAGCGTTCTTTTAACTGCTGCGCGGCGTCGGGACATTTTGAAGACCTTTTAATTTTTCTTGGCGCCGTATTTAGAACGGCCTTTTTTTCTTTCGGAAACCCCAAGGGTGTCAAGTGCCCCCCGGACCACATGGTAACGAACACCAGGAAGGTCCTTGACCCTTCCGCCTCGGATGAGCACGACCGAGTGTTCCTGAAGATTATGACCAATACCGGGGATGTAACTGGTCACTTCAATTCCGTTCGTTAAACGGACCCTGGCAACCTTACGCAGAGCGGAATTCGGTTTTTTGGGAGTTGAGGTATATACCCGGACGCAAACCCCTCGTCGTTGTGGGCATGCCTGAAGAGCGGGAGTGTCTTTTTTTACTACCTTACTTTTACGACCTTCCCGGATCAGTTGATTCAGTGTTGGCATTTCTCTTAAATTTCGGTTGCGTTGGGACAGACCCTGTAAAATGCGAAACCGCAAATTTGACATGTTTTTTCAAACAAGTCAAGAGACTGGAAGTAGGAAAGTTGAATTTTTATGTAAAGGAGGGCAAAAATAAATTTTATACCACCAAATTAACCTTCTTCAGTTTGTTTTTGTTCCAACCCTACTGGACATTGAATCCGGTCCCGAACTTTCCCATTGATTTGCACCACGAGGGTCACCATTTCTGCAGATGCCAATTGTTCATCAAAAGCAGGCCAGGCTTGCTGATGAATGGACCCTGTTTCAGGTGCCATCAACTGCCATAATTCTTCGGAAACATGCGGGGCAAGAGGAGCGAGCATCAGCAGCATGGTCTTCAAGGCTTCGGTGCGTGTTTCTTCCCGACAGCGATGAACATGGTCTTTGAGGTCGTTACGGAAGCTCATCAAGGCGGCGATGGCCGTATTAAAACGAAAACGACCAAGGTCCTCCGTTACTTTTTTCAGGGTCCTATGTTGAGCCTTCCTCAACTTCTTTTCTGACTCCTGGTCAATATTTTCTGGTTTCTGAGGTTGATGGCAAAGATTCCAAATCCCTTTAAAAAAACGGGAAAGTCCTTCGATGCCATGAGGATTCCAGGGAGCACCAGCATCCCAGGGACCAAGAAACATGAGGTAGCAACGAACTGTATCGGCACCGTATTTTTTGACCAGATCATCGGGATTAACCACATTACCGCGACTTTTCGACATTTTTTCGTGGTCTTCGCCAAGGATCATGCCCTGGTTAAAAAGACGCGTTGCAGGTTCCCTGAAATCAAAAAGTTTCATATCTGCAAGTACCTTGGTGAAAAATCGAAAATAAAGAAGGTGTACTGGTTTACAGGACACCATTGTTGAATCGCCTCTGGATCCCAAGGAAGGTCTTCCTTTTTCAGCTTTTCGCCCATTTTCCAATATGGAGAAACGTAGCCGAAGTAATACCATGATGAGCAGATGAAAGTATCCATGGTATCCGTTTCCCGCTCAGCGCTTCCTCCGCATTTAGGACATTCGGTATTGAGGAATCCCGGATGATACTTCAAGGGACTTTCCCCGGTAGGTTTGAATTCAGCATCATCCGGTAACATCACCGGAAGATCCTCATAAGGAACGGGGACGGTTCCACAATTGTTACAATGGATCACAGGAATGGGAGTGCCCCACATCCTTTGCCGACTGATCAGCCAATCCCGCAACCGATAGTTGACCTGCTTTTTACCGATTCCTTTGTCTTCAATGGCCTGGACTACGCGATCAAATCCTTCAGGCCACACCAGGCCATCGAATTCATTGCTGTTGACCATCTTGCTTCCTTCCTTGACCAACAGTGCTTCTTCCAATTCGCTGCCTTCAGGGATTGGCTGATCATGATCCTCTGGAACCACAACTACTGGAGTCGGAATGTCATAGCGTCGTGCAAAAAGAAAATCCCGTTGATCATGAGCCGGAACTCCCATGATCGCTCCGGTGCCATAGCCTGCAAGAACATATTCGGCAACCCATACTGGAACACGATCACCATTTAAAGGGTTGATGGCGTAGGCTCCTGTGAAAACTCCGTCTTTTTCCTGAGATTCGGACATTCTTTCGATTTCGTCCTTTCTCATGGCGTTTTCACAGTAAATGGACACCTCCTCTTTCTGGTCATCCGTTACAATTTGTTCGACCAATTCATGCTCTGGAGCAAGCACACAAAAAGTCATCCCGAATACGGTATCTGGCCGTGTGGTAAAAACACGGAACTGTAAATCGCCTGGTAGATCCAGTTCGATATCGAATTCGACCCCGTTACTCCGCCCGATCCAGTTTGTCTGCATCAAACGCACACGTTCAGGCCAGTCCAATCCATCAAAATCGAGCAATTCGTCTGCGTAATTGGTAATTCGAAGTTTCCACTGGTTGAGTTCCTTGCGGATCACCGTGTTCCCGCAACGTTCACAGAGACGTTCATCTCCCCAAACCTGTTCTCTTGCAAGAGTCGTCTGGCAATGATTACAGAAATCGACCGGAGCAAATTCTCGGTAGGCCAAATCCATTTCCAGCATCCTGAGAAAAAACCACTGACTCCACTTGTAGTAATCCGGATCACAGGAAACGACCTCATTTTTCCAGGCGAACATGTTCCCCATCGAACGAAGCTGAAGACGCATCCGCTCAATGTTTTTGTAGGTCCAGTCTTTGGGATGGATGTTGTTTTTGATTGCAGCGTTTTCTGCTGGAAGACCGAATGCATCGAAACCAATCGGGAAAAATACCTCATTCCCCTGCATCTTCAAAAATCGGGCATAGGTGTCAGAAGGAGCCATGGCATACCAGTGCCCAATGTGCAGATCCCCGGATGGATAAGGAAGCATCGTCAGCATGTAATAACGTGATTTCTCGGTTTCGAAATCGGGTTCAAAAGATCCGCTCTCTTCCCAAGATTTTTGCCACTTGGCTTCAATTTCTACCGGGACGTATTCTGCCATCGTTCATTCAACTTTTTATTCCATTCAGAATGGAATCATTTGGATTGGTTATGGATATGTTTACAGGGGCTCCAAAATGAAAAAAGGCAGGACTTCGAAATTTCGAAGCCTGCCCAATTTTTATTTGAAATGATTATAATGTATAAAAGCAGTTTTATTCAAATACCCGCAACCTGTTTCATCGGGGTCTGAGGACTGATCGCATTGGCCCGTGCCTGGAGACGGTTGAGGGCATTGATGAAAGCCATCGCACTCGCCACTACGATATCGGTGTGCGCTCCTCTTCCGGTCAATTGCATTCCATCCTGATCAACTCCTACACTAACTTCACCTTGGGCATCTGTCCCTCCGGTGATGGCTTTAACCACGTAGGAAGTAAGTCTGCAGTCGATACCGGTCATGTCACGGATGGTATTTAAAGCTGCATCCACCGGACCGTCACCGAATCCTGCCTTTTTGACCTGCTCACCATCGATCTTCATGATCACTGTCGCAGTTGGAATCACCGATGTACCAGAGGTGATGTTCAACTGTTCCAGTTGGAATCGATCCGTGTGCTTTCGGATCCCATGGGTAACCAAAGCTTCAAGATCCTCATCGAAAATCTGTTTTTTAATATCTGCCAGCCTTTTGAATTCCTTAAAAACCTGATTCAACTCAACATCATTCAACTCAAAACCAAGTTCCTTGATCCGGTCCGAAAGCGCATGACGACCAGAATGTTTTCCCAACACCAGATTACTGGCTTTGATCCCCACCGACTGAGGGGTCATGATTTCGTAGGTCAGGGAATTTTTCAGCACTCCGTGCTGGTGGATTCCGGCTTCGTGTGCAAAGGCATTGGCCCCAACAATCGCCTTATTCGGCTGAACACTGACTCCCGTAATTTGTGAAAGAAGTTTGCTTGATGGAAAGATCTGTTCCGTTGTGATTCCAGTTTCATACTGGTAGTACTGCTGCCGGGTATTGATTGCCATCACCAATTCTTCCAGCGAGGCATTACCTGCACGTTCACCAATACCATTGATGGTGCATTCAATTTGACGTGCCCCTGCCCTCACAGCCGCCATTGAATTGGCAACTGCCATCCCAAGATCATTATGACAATGGACCGAAAATACAACTTGGTCAGCCTGGTAGACTTCATTCATCAGCCTGGTGATCAGTTCATACATCTCATCCGGGGTGGTGTATCCCACGGTATCAGGGACGTTCAACACGACAGCACCTGCTCTCACAGCTTCTGAGAACAGTTGTACCAGAAATTCTGGTTCACTTCGGGTTGCATCTTCCGCACTGAATTCAACATTGTCGGTGTATTTTTTTGCTCGTTCCACACACTTCGTAGTTGCTTTTAGCACCTCATCGGGTTCCATCTGCAACTTGTGTTTCATGTGAAGCGGACTTGAAGCAATAAACGTGTGAAGCCCCCAATTATGAGCGTCTTTCAATGCCTCGGCTCCACGGTCCACATCGTTTTCTACCATTCGGCAAAGGGAGACCACCATGGATTCACGGATTTCCTGACCAATGCTCCTGACACTCTCAAAATCTCCGGGAGACGATGCAGCAAAACCGGCTTCGATCGTATCCACTCCTAGTTTTTCCAATTGACGGGCAAGAAGCAGTTTTTCACCTGCAGACATGGAACATCCTGGTGATTGCTCACCGTCACGAAGGGTTGTGTCAAATATCTGGATTTTTTCCATTTTTCTCTTGCCTCAAAATAACGTGAAAACGAAATTACTTAGTAAAACACTTATTTTAAACATTTCTTCCTAAAAATGCGAATACAAAGCCATTATCAAAAGGTTCAGCAAAGATCAGACCGCAAATTGATTTTGAACCGAATGAAGTCAATCACCTTTTTGAGTTTTAAATTTTTAAATCAACATTACTGATTAAATTCAGGGTCAACCTCGAGCCGACTGGGAGTGGCTCCGGTCTGGCCGTTATATTTTCCGCAATAGGGTTTTTCCGCATCGGTGGTCATCTGGACGAAAACGATTTGACAAATTCTTACGCCCGACTGGAGCACAATCGGGAAAGATGATTGATTTTCAAGCTCCAGTGTAATCTGTCCATGGAAGCCCGCATCGATAAAACCCGCATTTTGGATTTGCAATCCCAGCCTTCCGATGCTGGACCGTCCTTCCACATAGGCTGCCATATTAACAGGAACTCGAATCAATTCGGCAGTGCTGGCCAAAACAAAATGATTCGGTTCCAGGACATAACGTGATGTCTTGAGTTCTTCATGATGGACCGCTTCTCCCAGAACAATTTGGTCCTGTTTTGGAGCCGGCCAGCTGAAGGAATCTGCCAGGGTCAGGTCAACACTGGAAGGACCAATGTTCAAACCCTCTGGAAGATACCCCTGTTCGACCAGTTTCTTCAATTCAACATCTGGAATGATCATCTTGACTCAATAAATTCAGTATTGGCTTTAAAATCGCATGAAAAAAATCTCAACGCGACTAATGAATAACACTTTCCCCTGTCAGCATCCAGAACTTAGAGATTCACCTTGCTCATCACCGATTTAAAAACTCCCTGCACGCTATGCAAAGGTTCTGGATTTGAGGCAGGCTATAATGAATATGGGAGCCTTCAATCCAGGCTTCAGAAAAACTGTTCCCAATGCCTTGGGAAGGGGTACCTACTGACTGAACTAGGAAGGGAGATTTGGGGACTGCTCCGGCCCATGGTCCAGGATTTGGTCCGCGAGGAACTTCAGGAAAGACAAGCATTCCCAAAGCAATTCCGATCAGGCTCTTAGAAATTTAACAAAAATCAGAGCTTGTCGGTTATCAAACTTTTTTTTGTAGGTACTTTCTTCGGAAAGTTTTTATAGCCCCCCAGCTTTTGAAAAGATTTAGGACTCCATCACATAAGTCCCAGGTGCATCTGCCAGGGGTTTGTATTTTTTGCTTCCCATTGTTGGAGGAGCGATCATTTTTCCACATCTTTCATCCAGCCAGTTCGTCCAGTCAGGCCACCAGGTTCCATCTTTCTTTTCAATTCCTGCCTTCCAGGCTTCCGGTTCTTGAGACTGATTGGAATCACTTGCCCAGAAACTACGCTTAGGTGGGTCCACAGGCGGATTCACAACCGCAGCAATATGACCCGAGGTGGATAGAACAAAACGAACCTTCCCCTTGACCAAGGCATTGATCCGGAAAACCTGAGTCCAGGGGGTGATATGATCCTCTTCCGCGGAAACGCAATAAAGCGGTTGGGTGATTCGGCCCAGGTCGATGGGATACCCTCCAAGTTCCAGTTCATCGGGTTTGCATAGCCGGTTTTTGAGATAATATTCTCGCAGATAGAAGGAATGCATTTTCTCAGGCATCCTTGTGGCGTCATCATTCCAGAAAAGAAGGTCGACTGGAGGGGGCTGTTTCCCGAACAGGTAATTATTGACAAAATAATGCCAGATCAATCCATCCGGCCTTAGCATGCGCATGGTGTTGCCCATCTGGGATCCCTCAAGGTACCCTTGCTTGGACATCTGTTCCTCCAGATATTCCAGTGATTCCTCAGTGATAAAACTCCCCAATTCACCGGGTCTCTCAAATTCCACCAGGGTGGTCAACAGGGTCCAATCTTTGACATTTCCATTTTGTGGATTGTCCGGATGGTTGAGCGATGCCATTGCTGAAGCCAACAGGGTTCCTCCGATACAGTAACCCACCGCATGAACCTGTTTCGATTTGGTAATGGCTTTTGCAACTTCGATCGCTTTCAAAGGGCCCAAAGAGAGATAATCATCCATCGAGGTATTACGCATTTCCTTCGTCGGGTTTTTCCAACTGATGACAAAAACCGTGTAACCCTGTGATATGAGATTCAGGACGAAACTTTTTTTGGGTTTCAAATCGAGGATGTAAAATTTGTTGATCCAGGGCGGGGTGATCACGATGGGAATTTCATGAACTTCCTTGGTCATTGGCTCATATTGAATCAGTTCAATCAGTTCATTGCGAAAAATGACCTTTCCAGGTGTATTGGCCAGGTTTCCTCCCACCTGAAACTGGGTTTTGTCGACCATCTCCGGAAGTCCATCCCGCATTTGATCATTCAGCCAATTTTGTAAACCATGACGCAGAGTTTCTCCCTTGCTTTCGATAAAAGCATTAATGGCCTCAGGATTGGTCCAAAAGTAATTGTTGGGAGAGAGAGCACTCAGCATCTGCTTGGACCAAAAACTCGCATCCTCTTTGATTTTTTCTGAAACACCACTGGTATCCCGAATTTGCTGCTCCATCCAGTTCGTATAGGTTTTGTAATACTCGCGAATCCAGGTGAAGTAGGGAAGGTCCGCAAGTTCGGCCGACTGATTTTCCTTAGAATCATTTTCCTTTTGACGATCCAGAAAATCCTGCCAGATCCGGGTATTCATATCCCCGATCTGTTGAGTCCAGTCCTGCATTGCGTCGGCAAACTGCTGGGGATTTTTGGTCCAGGCTTCAGCAACCTGCTGAAGGGGTTTCATCGCCCCCAGAGGATCCATCGGAGAGAACATACCGCTGGTTTGGGAAACCATCTGCGAGAACAAGTCCTGCATTTGTTGTTGTGGGTTGTCCTTTTCTTTGTTCATGTGCCCTCCGATGAAATAAATTAGATCCTAAACCCTCCGTCACATTCTATCACCCTTCCGGTAAAATAATCATTTTCCAGGATATAGAACACGGAATGACTGATTTCATTGGGTTCGCCCATCCGTTTCAGCGGAATCTGATCGATGATCTTCTGTTTGACATCCTCTCGTATGGCCGAAGTCATTTCCGTGTTGATGTAACCCGGTGCAATCGCCGCGACCCGGATACCATGACGAGCCATCTCCTTAGCCCAGGTAACGGTCATTTCCGCAACCCCTGCCTTGGTCGCGGTATAATTGCTCTGACCCATATTGCCAGAACGGGAAAGTGACGAAATGTTGATACAGACCCCGGGCTTTTTCTGTTCCAGGAGTTTCACAAAAAATTCCCTGCCGCAGAGGAAGGACCCGGTGAGATTGACATCGATCACAGCCTGCCAGTTGGCCAGGGACATTTTTTTGATTTCTCCGTCCTTGCTTCGGGCAATCAAGCCATCTCGGGTGATGCCTGCATTGTTGATCAGAACATCGACCGTTCCAAAATCCGAAACCGCCTGATCGAAAAAACCCTCAACGGCTTTTTCTTCAGCCACATTCAGATCATAAGCTCTGGCTTCGGTTCCAGCTTGTTCGCAGGTTTTTCGGACCTCTTCCAGCAATTCCTGATTGATATCCGCAAGAGCCAGTTTGGCTCCGCGATTTGCGAGATCGAGGGCAAAATTCTTTCCAAGCCCTTGGGCTGCTCCGGTGATGACAATTACTTTATCTTTAATTTCCATGAAAACCTTGATGAGTAAGAAAGGTCCATATTTCATGAACCTGAAAAGGATGGACTAAAACAATCCAAATAGTGTGAAGGAAAAGAGAGGGAATGCAAGACCGATCATGCAGTTGGAATCATGAGCCAACTGCATGATGACTGTATAAAAAAGCCGGATTATTGAGAAGGTCGGTTTTGGATCAAATCGTCCACCACCGATGGGTCAGCAAGGGTCGAAGTGTCACCGACATGTTCAATGTCATTTTCTGCAATCTTCCGTAGAATCCTGCGCATGATTTTCCCGGAACGGGTCTTGGGCAAGCCCGGAGCCCATTGAAGCACGTCGATGGTGGCAATCGGTCCGATTTCCTTTCTGACCTGCTGAACCAGTTCTTTCTTCAAATCCTCAGATTCCTCAACTCCGCTGTTGAGGGTCACATAGGTGTAAATTCCCTGTCCCTTGATTTCATGAGGAAATCCCACCACGGCAGCCTCAGCAACGGATTCGTGAAGTACCAGTGCCGATTCGATTTCAGCAGTGCCCATCCGATGTCCGGAAACATTCAGGACATCATCAACCCTTCCGGTGATCCAGTAGTATCCATCTTCATCCCTACGGCAGCCATCACCAGTAAAATAGTATCCTGGATAGGTGCTGAAGTAGGTTTCCTTGAACCTTTGATGATCTCCGAAAACGGTCCGCATCTGCCCCGGCCAGGGATGCTTAATGCAGAGATTTCCAGAAACTGCTCCCTCGACTTCATTTCCATCAGCATCCATCAATACTGGCTGAATGCCGAAAAACGGTCTTGTCGCGGAACCCGGTTTGGTTTTGGTCGCTCCAGGTAAAGGAGTGATGAGAATCCCTCCTGTCTCGGTCTGCCACCAGGTATCGACAATCGGGCAACGTTCCTGCCCTACCACTCGGTGATACCACATCCAGGCTTCCGGGTTGATCGGCTCACCCACGGTACCCAGCAGTTTCAGTGAACTGAGGTCCCTTTTCTGGACCAGTTCATCCCCTTCCTTGGCAATGGCACGAATCGCGGTCGGAGCAGTATAAAAGATGTTCACCTTGTGCTTGTCACAAACATCCCAAAACCGTCCAAAATCAGGATAATTCGGAACACCCTCAAACATCAACGTCGTTGCCCCGTTGGAAAGAGGACCATAGAGAATGTAACTGTGCCCTGTGATCCAGCCAATATCCGCGGTACACCAGTAAATATCACCATCATGATAATCAAAAACGTACTGGTGGGTGATCGAAGCATAAACCAGATATCCTCCGGAGGTATGAAGCACTCCCTTCGGTTTACCGGTAGAACCGGATGTATAGAGGATGAACAAAGGATCCTCTGCATCCAGCGCCTCGGCAGGGCATTCGGAGGAAGCCTGTTCCATTGCATCAAGAAGCCAAACATCACGACCTTCCTTCATCTCGATTGGATCTCCGGTTCGTTTCAACACGAGGCATGTTTCAATCGACGTCCCCTCCATCGCGGCATCAGCATTAGCCTTGAGAGGAACACTTTTCTTGCCCCGAAGACCTGCGTCCGCAGTGATCATCATTTTTCCCCCGCAGTCCTGGATCCGGCTTTTCAGGGCTTCAGCACTAAAACCTCCAAAAACCACGGAATGAATCGCGCCTATTCGGGCACAGGCCAGACAGGCCATTGCCAATTCAGGGACCATCGGCATATAGATCATCACCCGGTCACCCTTTTCAATTCCCTGCTGCTTAAGGACATTGGCAAAGCGGCAGACCTGCTCATGAAGTTCCCTGTAGGTGAAGCTTCGGTCTTCTTCGGGATCATCTCCTTCCCAGATCAAGGCAATCTGATCTCCCTTTTTCTCAAGGTGACGGTCCAGGCAGTTGTAACTGACATTCAGCTGTCCACCCTCAAACCAGCGGATGTTCGCCTCATGATAATTCCAGTCCAGCACCTTGTCCCATTTTTTGAACCAGTCGACCCGCTCCGCCTGTTCCGCCCAGAAGGCTTCAGGATTTTCCAGGGATTGGCGATACATCTGCTGATATTTTTCATCATCCGCCCAGGCGGTACCCTTAAAATTTTGTGGTATTTCAAATAATTCACTCATGATTCACTCCGTCAATAAAAATCGGTCTAATTGAAGACCCTCAAAATTATCAAAATTTGAAAGGATTGTCTCTCGGAAAACCAAAGAACATGAAGTTTGGCAGGAAAACTTAATTAAATCTGCTCCTGGAACAGGATTCACTGAGGGGACAGGATTCGGTATATCAACCCTGCAATTTCGCTCTCCAGTGGAAATGATAGCATCCCCATCACCGTGTAACCCAGCAGCCAGGGCATCAGGTAAAACCGCAGCATGTAAAAAAACCAGGCGACATAAAGCGGAACCAGAGCAGGCAAGAGAAAGCCCGGGGTAACTGGAGCAAAAAAACGAAGTAATGGATTGGTGGAACGGACAAAAAAACGCATGAAGAAAAAGGACGAATCTTCCGGAAGAAAAAACCCCATCGCCGTTCTTCCGATCAATGTCCACATCACTACCCCGGAGATATAATCCAGGGCAATGACCCAAAGCGGAAAAACTTCCGGCACAGGGTCCATCGAGACTACTTTATCAAGGAGTTAAAGATTTCCCGGGGCAGGAACCCCGGGAAGAAACTAGTTTACAGGATCAGTGAGATGCCGCAAGAACGGTTTCACCCTTCGGAATTCTGACTTCATCAACCATCTTCTGGGTCGCTTCATCAGGTTCTTCGGTGGCAAGGCTGACCACGATCATGGTCACGAGGTTCACGGCACACCCTATGATTCCAAAACGGAGGTGGTCAATACCCAGCCAGGGTTCCATGCCTCCCCAGCGTACCATGTAGAGATACCAGGTTCCTGACAGGAATCCCAAAAGCATTCCTGCTACGGCTCCCTGACGGTTTGCGCGTTTCCACCAAACACCGAGAACCAGAGGAAAGAACAACCCCGACATGGCAAAGTCGAACGCCCACGCAACCGCACCCAGGATGCTGGTCAATTTCAGACTCGCAACAAAAGCCCCTGCGGCCCCAAGCACCACCAGCAGGATACGTGCAGCAATCAACCTTTTTGCAGTTTCTGCGGTTGGATCGATAATCTTGTAATAAAGATCATGGGAAAGTGCATTGGCGATCGCCAGCAACAAGCCGTCAGCGGTAGACATTGCGGCTGCCATTCCACCCGCCGCAACGAGGCCTGAAATCACATAAGGCAGTCCTGCAATTTCCGGAGTCGCCAGGACCACAATATCCCCGCGCATGAAGAACTCATTGATCTGCAGAATTCCATCCCCGTTGCTGTCGGATATTGCCAGAAACTTAACCGCACTCCATTTCTGGATCCAATCGATGGCATTCACTTCGGCAATTGATTTACCGATAATCCCTGTTGCCAAATTTGGATCAAGGATCTGAAGTTTGGTAAAGGTCGCCAGTGCCGGTGCGGTGAAGTAGAGCAGGAAAATGAAAAACAAGGACCAGGCCACTGACCGTCTCGCACTCTTCACCGAAGGAGTGGTGAAGTAACGCATCAGAATGTGCGGCAGGGATGCCGTGCCGGCCATCATACAGAAAGCAAGGGTCACGAATTTCCAGGAGGACATGCCCGTTCCAGCCTCAACGAACGGGACTGTCAATGCCTTCAACCCGGCAAAGCTCTCGGTGGGTTTTAATACCCCCACCTGATGTATCTGCTCCAGTTCCGTGACCCTTTGGACTGCTTCACCATAAACCAGTTGAGGAATGAGTCCAAAACCCTGTTTGTTGGACATCCAGAAAACCGGGATAAGATAGGCGATGATCAGGACGATGTATTGCGCCACCTGTGTCCAGGTAACAGCCCGCATCCCACCGAGCATTGAGCAGAGCAAAATCCCGAATAATCCGAACCAGACCCCGACTTCAAAAGGAATCTGCAAGGCCCTGGCTGCAATCGTTCCGGTGGCATTGATCTGTGCTGTCACGTAGGTGAAGGATGCCACAACCAACACAATCACACCAAGCAGTCGTGCGAGGTTTCCTCCATATCGCGTTCCAATAAAATCAGGAACGGTATAACACCCGAATTTGCGAAGGTAAGGCGCCATCAGAGAAGCGACCAAAACATAGCCTCCGGTCCAACCCACCAAAAAGGCGAGATATCCATGACCGCCAAAATAAATCCCTCCGGCCATTGCGACAAAAGAAGCTCCAGACATCCAGTCTGCTGCCGTCGCCATCCCGTTAAACAGGGCTGGGACCTGACGTCCTGCCACATAATAGGCTTCCACCTGCATCGTCCGCGAAAGCCAGCCGATTCCCGCATAAACCACCACGGTAAACACGATGAACAGAATTCCAATCGTGTCTGCGCCTAAACCCATTTGTTCAAGAATCGCCATCAGAATGATGAAGGCAATGAAACCACCCGTGTACATTCCATAAATTTTGGGCAGCATTTCAATAAAGGTCTTTTTTGCTTGTTCCATGCTTCTCTCCTTTATTCGTCTTCTGCTACACCATATTTTTCATCAATCTTCTCCTGCTTGGTGTTTAACACCACAATCAGGACAACAAAGATGACAAGAGAACCCTGTGCGGCCATGTAAAAGCCTAAGGGCCATCCAAAGAATGTCATTGAGTTTAGGGAATCCGCGAAAAAAAAGATCCCCATAGAAAAGATGAACCACACGATTAGAATCCATGTGGTCAGGCTGCGTGTTTCAGCCCAATGTTGTTCAAGATCGCTCATGATCGCTCCCATCTGGTCTGTATCCCAGGACCAAGGCCGCGATGACAACCTCCCATCGATTTATTTCAGCGGAAAATTCTCACCGCTAATTTAAAAATTGAATTAGAATTATCAGCAGTTGATTTTTTTTACAACAATTTTTATTAAAAAAAGGTTAATTAATCCGAATTGAACCGTTTTCATGCATTTTTTTTGTTAAATGAACCTAGAAGTGTTTAAAGGATTATTAAAACCAGTACTTCCGCTGATAAAGTTTTTCGGGCGGCAAAATCGGATCGAGGAGCTTGAATCCTTATGCTCTTTTGTTTCGAGCCGCTCCAGTTATGTGGCGCAGGTCAGTCTTTATGGATACCTCAAAGCCCGGGCAGGGACGCGGTATGTTTCTCTGATCAAGGATCCGCTTTTCGCGTCCTCAATGAAAACGGCCCGTGACCGAATATTCTTTGCCTGCCTGATGGATTTGGTCCGGTATTGATGATACCAAAGAAACCTTTTCCGGAAGCCGGTCAGCATTGCTGGAATGGGCTCCGGTGGTGGAAGAATTCAAGATTCAGGACGAGGAAATCGTCTCGAATTCCATCCATTTCAAATGGCTGAGGGTCTGCCAGGAATTTGAAAAACTGACAGATTTTGAAAAAATCCAAATTGAAGAGGATTCGGATCTTCGTGACCGGAAGCAAGAAATCCCGGAAGGTTCTTAAAATCCCCAAAACTTGGAGGAATCCTCCAGTACATGAGTCAAAATGGGTGAAAATCCCGAATCGATGATGCCTGAAAATTCAGGAAGTTTCCCCTTCTTCCATCCTGTTGCCAAACTGATCAAAGGGCCAATCCAAATCATTGGTCCGGAAGCCACCGCATCAGATTGCGCGAGAAAAATGTCGGAAGCCTCGATTGGCTCACTGGTCGTCATCGCTCAACAAAGCATGATCGGGATCGTCACCTCCACGGATCTGGTGGAAAAAGTCCTGGCTTTGAAAAAAAAAGACGACTGTCAGGTTTCCGAAATCATGAGCTCCCCGGTGATTTGCATCAGCAAAAGCGAATCCATTTTTGAGGCGTTGATGCTGATGATCCAGAAAGGCATCAGCCACCTGGTGATCACCGAAAAGGATGTCCCGGTTGGCGTCATTTCAGAATGGGACTGGATGACCGCACAGCAACGTCATCCTGCAGCGTTGATCCATTCCATCAAATCCGCAGATTCTGCGGAATCCCTGGCTGAAATCCGGAAAGAAATGATGCCGCTGATCGAACAGATCTTCGAAGAGGAAGGCCAGGCTGAGTCCCTGACCCGTTTGATCACTGAAATCCATGACCAAATCACCTGCAGACTGATTGAACTGGGGCTTGGTGAAATGGAGAAGAAAGGCCGGGGCGGAACGCCCTCAGAATTTTCCTGGATGGGGATGGGCAGCGAAGGCCGCAGGGAACAGACGGTGATTACCGACCAGGATAATGCTTTGATTTTTAAAGATCCCGGTCCAGAACGCCTTTCCCAGACTCGCCAATGGTTTCTTGATTTTGCGGAAAAAGTGGTCAGCGGCCTGGAAATTTGTGGCTTCCCCCGCTGCCGGGGAAATACCATGGCCATCAATCCCGAACTCTGCCTGACTGAAGAGGAATGGCTCAAGCTGTTTCGAGGAATCCTACAAAAACCAACACCGCACGCCCTTCTGAAA
>LNZD02000092.1 GCA_001469005.2 SAR324 cluster bacterium lautmerah10 | reverse complement strand
GTCTGAAATGATCAGCCTGTTAGGTTTTCTGAATGAAAACGTAGATGGTCCTCAATGAAACTGGAGATGAAGAAATAACTGTGATCGTATCCTTCCTGCATACGGAAGGTCGCTGGATAATTTCTACTTTTACAGGTCTTTTCAAATAATTCAAAGTTCAACTCCCTTTCCAGGAAATCGTCTGCCGAGCCCTGATCAATCAACATCGGGATTTTCATGTCGCTGGTTTTCATCAGCTCATTGGCATCATGTTTTTTCCAGTCTTCCCGATTTTCACCCAGATAAGCGCTAAACCCCTTTTCTCCCCAGGGACACTGGGAAGGGGCGCAGATTGGTGCAAAGGCAGAAACTGATCGGAAACGATCAGGATATTTCAGGGCCAAGGTCAAAGCACCATGGCCGCCCATGGAATGCCCGAAGATACCCTGGCGATCTTTCAAAACTGGAAAATGGGTTTCAATGATTTTGGGAAGTTCATGGATGATGTAATCTTCCATCCGGTAGTTTGAAGCCCATTTCTGCTGGGTTGCATTGATATAAAAGCCTGCGCCGGTTCCCAAATCATAAGCATCATCTTCTCCATCGATTCCTGCCTCCCTGGGACTGGTGTCCGGCGCAACAAGCATTATCCCCAGTTCAGCAGCAAATTTTTGTGCTCCAGCCTTGGTGATAAAATTTTCATGGGTACACGTGAGCCCCGAAAGCCAATAAAGCACAGGAACTTTAGAGGATTCAGCCTGGGGAGGAAGATAAACGGAACACTTCATGGTGCCACCGCAACTTTCGGAAGGATGGCTGAACATTTTGGTCCATCCTCCGAAAGAGCGGCTTGATGCAAAGATTTCCATAGATGAGGTTTCAGAAATGAATGACGGACCGGATGCTTTTCCCTTCGTGCATCAGGTCAAAAGCATTGTTGATTTCTTCCAACGGCATTGTATAAGTGATGAATTCATCCACCTTCAATTCTCCACTTAGATATTGATCGACATAACCGGGAAGTTGTGAACGTCCTTTGACTCCGCCAAAGGCTGACCCTCTCCAAACTCTTCCTGTGACCAACTGAAAAGGACGGGTATTGATTTCCTGTCCTGCTCCGGCAACCCCGATGATCACGGATTCTCCCCAGCCCTTGTGGCAGCATTCCAAAGCTGAGCGCATCAATTCAACATTGCCCACACATTCAAAGGAATAATCCACTCCGCCGTCCGTGAGTTCCACGACCACTTCCTGGATCGAAGCATCATGATCTTTGGGATTGACAAAATCGGTTGCTCCGAGTGACCGGGCAAATTCCTCCTTATCAGGATTCACATCAATGGCGACAATTCTTTCCGCCCCTGCCATCACTGCGCCCTGGATCGCACCCAGGCCTACTCCGCCCAGCCCAAAAATGGCGACCACTGAACCTTTTTCCACCTTTGCCGTATTCAGAACTGCACCGATTCCGGTCGTAATTCCGCATCCCAACAGGCAGACTTTTTCCAAAGGGGCTTTTGAGCTGATCTTAGCCAATGCAATTTCAGGAAGTACCGTGTATTCCGAAAACGTAGAGGTCCCCATATAATGGAACACCTGTTTCCCTCCGGAAGAAAAACGTGAAGTCCCATCAGGCATGAGACCTTGACCCTGGGTAGCACGGATCGCCTGACAGAGATTTGTTTTGCCGGAAGTACAGAATTTACATTTTCCGCATTCCGGAGTGTAAAGCGGGATCACTTGATCTCCAACCGAAACGGAAGAAACCCCAGGACCAATTTCTTCGACGACTGCTCCGCCTTCATGTCCCAGTACGGATGGGAAAATTCCTTCAGGATCTTCTCCGGAAAGGGTGAATGCATCGGTATGACAGACTCCAGTCGCTACATTACGAATGAGGACCTCGCCTTCTCTTGGTCCTTCGAGATCGATTTCCATGACTTCTAGCGGTTTTCCTGCTTCCCAGGCAACGGCTGCTCTTGTTTTCATCAGATTCCTTTCATCATTGGGTTGAAATGGTGTTCCAAGTTTCCCTGAGCCATCGGGCGCAGGCTAAAGAGTTTTCAAAAATCGAATATTTGGCTCCTCCTCCATAATCCGGATTGGGGATGAATTCAGTAGAGATGGTTTTGAGTTGACTCTCTGAATGCGAAGCATGATATCGCATCAATTGACTCAGAACCTCTTTCCAGGGTTCCAGCAGGGATTCGTCCCATTCGCTATGCCACTGGCCGGGGCCTGGTTTTATGAACGGGTATTGGATACCTCGTCCAATGGTTTCCTTTGGATGTTGGGAAACCATTCCTTCCAGGCTTGGATGATGTTTCCAAATATTTCTAGGATTATTTGGAACCGCTGCCCGGGCATGACAATGGTTGACGAAACCACAGTCGATCCATTTTCCACAAACATGATTATCCTGAAAGGGATCGAGTACGAGGTCTCCGTTTTCAATGGACTCACGGATGTTGAAGACTTCCTGCTCGCGGGGATTGTCGATTTTGAAAATGACATGGGAATGGTCCAGTGTCATCCGAAATGGGATCCCCTGTTTTTCCACAAGATCAGCGACTTTTTCGATTCTCCTGAAATCCTCTGACCACATGTTGACATGGACCTCGAAAGTAGGTCGGCATCCGCATGCTTCACCCGTTTCATATGCTCTCAAGTATATTTCAACAACCTGCTCATCACTCACCAAAGAACCATCTTGATGGTCCATGATAATTTGGGTGTTGTGGACCAGACTGCCAAGACGTGCCCCGAGACGAAGGTTTTCCATGAGTAAATCTTCATCCCGACCAAGAACGTAAAACCAGCCTCCTGCGAGAATCGGTAGTTCGTATTTTTCACTGCACCGTCGATAATCGTCTTCCAACTCCAGCGGAGGAGTCTTGTCAAAATAATCATAAACCCCGGATTCCTTGACCATCTGAAATTTGGTATCTAAAGGAATCGGTGGATCGGCATCGGTATGCATCACTCCACTTTCTGTGATGCCGATCAGAAGCTCTTGTTTCATGAAGTTATTTTGAAATCAAAAAAATGTAATTTTTCAAGCAATCTATCACCTGCATGCAAGTCAGACAAGGATATGATTGAGGAAAATCAGAGAAGACCTCGTTGAGCGAGGTTTTGCATCAAGTCTTTGGTTCCAAATGTCCAGGGAGGAATCTGGTCGCAGGTATTGACCCGATTGATCAAAGTCCCAAGCAGTGGCGTCTGGATTCGGACGAGGTCTCCAACTTTGTGGGTAAAACCCTGTCCGGGAACATCTCGGTCTTGAATCGGAGCGAACATGGTGCCCAGGAAAAGCATCAGTCCGTCAGGGTATTGATGATGTTTTCCGATACAGTGGTCCACCAGTTCAAGGGGGTCTCTGCTGATTTGTTGCATAGAACTTTTTCCCTCGAGTCGGAACCCGTCCCTTCCATCAACGGTGAGATGGATATCGGCCTGGCGGACCTCATCCAGAGAAAAATGTTCATCGAACAGTCGGATGAATGGGCCGATCGCACAGGAAGCGTTGTTATCCTTGGCTTTGCCGAGTAGAAGCGCACTTCGACCCTCGAAGTCCCGAAGATTGACATCATTTCCGAGTGCAGCCCCAGTGACGTTTCCTTTGGAGTTGATGGCCAGTACGATTTCCGGTTCAGGATTGTTCCAAGATGATCCTGGATGAATTCCAACTTCAACTCCGGTTCCCATCGATGACATGGGTTGGCTTTTGGTAAAGATTTCTGCGTCCGGGCCTATCCCGACTTCGAGGTATTGCGACCAGGCACCTTGTTCAAGGAGCACCTCTTTCACTTTCATGGCTGCATCCGATCCAGGTTGGATTTCTGCAAGATTGTCCCCGATCAACTCACGAATTTGTTTGCGGATCTGTTCTGCTTTGGTCCAGTCTCCACGGGCCTGTTCTTCAATCACCCGTTCCAGCATACTCGAGACGAAAGTCACTCCGCTTGCCTTGATGGCCTGAAGATCGCAAGGAGCAAGAAGCCATGGCTGGTTTGTGTCTCTGTGATCAATGGGTGTGTTGCTCAGAAGATCTTCAATTTTTCCGATCGACTCCAGTCCGGAACACTCAGGAATCTTCCTTGAAGGATCATCCACTTCCAATAAATCGCTGATGGTTGGAAAATGTGAAGAGAGGTCATAAGCTTTCATTTGGTGAATCCATATGGGAGATGGGCCTCCCGGGTTTCCAGGAATCCAGGCTCTTCCAACCAGGCATGCTCGTTCTTGATCTTTTGGCAGGGTTTCTTCAGTTTGTATTTCCATTGAATCCTCCATTATTGATTTTGTTGGATCATGAGTTATAAGTTTTCCGTGAAGTCATCAAATCATTTAGATTTATTCGGTCAAATCAGCCGTTGAAAAATTTCAAGTTGCTCAATCTTTACCCATTTCCAATAAAAAGAAAATGAATCAAAAACTCAGCATTGTAGAAGACCTGAATTGCATCTGGACAGGACATTCCATATGCGGAGAAGGGCCGTTATGGATTCCGGAGGAACAGGCACTTTAC
>LNZD02000091.1 GCA_001469005.2 SAR324 cluster bacterium lautmerah10 | reverse complement strand
CGACCCGGCATGAAAATCGGTTTTTGGTTCACGGAGATTTCAGTCCAAAAAATATTCTGGCACATCAAAATAAGCTTCATCTGATCGATCATGAAGTGATTCATCTCGGCGATGGAGCCTTTGATCTTGGTTTCGCATTGACCCATCTGCTTGCGAAATCGCTTCATGTTCCAGGGCATCGAGTAACCTTTCAGGAAGCCTGTCATCTTTTTGCAGACCGTTATCTTCAATCCGTCAGCAGCGTTTCCAAGTTTTCCGGCATTGAAGAAAGATGGATCAAGCATACCCTTGGATGCCTGCTGGCAAGAGTTCATGGCAGGTCTCCCCTGGAGTACCTCAAGGATTCAGAAAGAGCAGCAATCAATGAAAAAACCCTGGAATGCCTTGACCGGATTCCTTCAGACATTCACACCCTCATTGACCGAATGACATGGCAACCGAGTTAACACGCATTGAAAAACTATCGGCACTGGAAATTCTGGACAGCCGTGGAAGACCGACCATCAAATGCTTCTGCACGCTCGAAGGGGGGATTTCTGCCTCAGCCTCTGTGCCTTCCGGGGCTTCAACCGGCGGATCAGAAGCCGTGGAGTTGAGGGATGGAAACCCGAACCGTTTCCGGGGTTTGGGTTGTCTGAACGCAGTTTCAAACCTCCAGCAAGTACTTGCCCCGGCTTTGGAAGGGGAAAGCTTCAGTTCCCAGGCTGCACTTGATCACCGTCTTCAGGAACTTGACGGAACTTCCGATAAGTCAAATCTGGGAGCAAATACGTTGCTCGCAGTCTCATTAGCCTTTGCCCGAGCCACAGCATGTTCCAGAAAAATAAGTTTGCATCAGTATTTTTCAGAAATCCTGGAAGTGGAACCGGGAATGCCCCGTATGACGGTGAATCTCTTCAGTGGAGGAAAACATGCCGGGGAACAGGTATCGATCCAGGATGTGCTGATTGTTCCCAATGCAGAAAGCATAAAAGACTCACTGGCTTCAGTTTATGAAGTCTATCAATCAGCCGCGGATGGGATGCTGGAACGCTTCGGCATGCGTGCTTTGACCGCTGACGAAGGAGGTCTCGCGCCATCCTTTGAAAATAGCATTCAAGTGCTCGAGGAAGCTTGTTCCGCCATCGAGCGAGCCGGTCTGAAACCCGGGCAGGAGATGCATTTGGCAGTGGATGTGGCATCCAGCCATTTTTATAAGGAATCAAAATATGAACTCGATGGTGAATCATTAACAGGCCAGGAAATGATTCAAACCCTCAATGAATGGGCTTCACGTTTTCCATTGGTCAGCATTGAAGACGGTCTTCATGAGGAGGCTTGGGAATTTTGGCCTGAATTGACTCAAGCTCTTGATAATCTCTGCCTGACCCTTGGGGATGATTTTCTCTGTACCAATCCCGGACGTATCCGTAAAGCGGTTGAAACTTCGGCCTGTAATGCACTTCTGTTGAAGTTGAACCAGGTGGGCACTCTTAGTGAAGGTGCCGAGGCCTGCAGACTCGCTCGTGAGGCAGGTTGGAAAGTGGTCGTTTCGGCACGCAGTGGGGAGACGGAAGATGACTGGTTGGCAGATCTGGCATTCGGATGGGCTGCTGACTATATCAAAGTCGGTTCGATTACTCAGTCAGAACGCCTGGCCAAATACAACCGGCTGCTGGAAATCGAATCATCCTACGACTGAAGTTTACGTCCCTCAGATTCATTTGAGTTCCACCCAAACCGCCCCGGAACCCCCGAAACGTGGTGGAGCATCACGGAATTCACGCAGGTAGGGGTGTCCGTTTTTTTTCAGCCATTGAACCACTGCGGTTTTCAAAACCGGACCACGGTTTCCCGAATGTTGCCCCTTGCCGGTGATGATCAGAACATGCCTTAAGCCTTGGGCGTGGCAGGTTTTAATGAAATTCTGGACGATCATGATCGCTTCTTCACGGGTCTTGCCATGAAGGTCGATTTGTTCGTCCGCACCACTCAGTTGGGAAAAGGGAGAATCACGTTTTTCTTTAGATTTTTTCCCTGGAGGTATTTTCGGAAGTGGTTCTTTGTCCGGAACCTTGTCGATGTGATCGAAAACTTCCTGCATGTACCGGTCTTCATGACCGGTTTCCAGAAAATCGATCTCGAGTTCGGGTGGGGAAGGTTTCTTCCCGCTCATGGAAGGATCTAAAAGTAATAACGAGCGGTGAAGGCGTGGTAGAAAGTCTGCTCGTTCAGGGTTTTATTGGAAGCATCGAATTTTGTACTGGGACCGGCGGATTCCCGGATCATTCCAATTTCCACGCCAATTCCCACATTTGGACTGGTGGTAGGAAACATTTCACTTCCGCTGAAAACCCTCAAGCGTGTTCCTTTCTCGGTTCCCACGGTCGTCAGACCACCTCCGGCGCCATAATAGAGATCATACTCTCCTTCCTGCAGGAAAACCCGGTTGAAACGCGCCTCAACGCTGAATAAATTGGAAGTTCCTTCACGGTAACTGACCAGCAGTTCGAGGGCATCGGTTTGTGAAAGCCAGTTTTTCACCGAGATTTCTTCGACACTTCCGTTAGGTCGGTAGAAAAGCCCGAGTCCCAGACGTCTGGTCATACTCCTTAAGACCTCATCGAATTCAATCAGACGAATATCCGAGCGTTCTACTTTGAGTTGCTGGGAGGTAAGTTCCGAATCAAGATAGAGGATCTGTTCGTCCATGGCGCGGATACGTCCCTTGAGGGTTTCTCCACTGTTGAGTCTCAGCGTTTCTGCACCAAGGGAATGAACCCACAAAATTGAGAAGAGGATGATGATCTGGCGTTTGAACATGTGTAATGACCGTGTTCTGATTGAAATTCCCCGTAAAGATTCAAATTCAGTGAATGCAAATGATGAACCTTGATGAAAAACCAATCCTCTTCAACAACAGTGCTCTTTGGAAAGTCAACAGTGTTTTCTTGACAAATCCGCTCCATCCAAGAAAATCCATGTTAAACAGATTGACAGAAAAAACTTTCTCATCGACCAAGAAGCATCCCGCAGCAAAAGGTGGTGTTTCAGTTTGATTGAGTCATTCATCCAGTTAGATAGACCCCAATAAGAATAAGAACATGTCCCAGATTCATGCCACATCCCTCGTCGAAAACGGTGCCGTCATCGGCAAAAATGTTGAAATTGGTCCATTCTGTCATGTTGGGGCCAACGTCAGTATCGGAGACGGGTGTATTTTAAAATCACATGTGGTGATCGATGGTTGGACCACCCTGGGAGAAAAAAATACCATTTATCCTTTTACCAGCATCGGCGGAGAACCTCAGGATCTTAAGTATCAAAACGAAAAAACCCTGGTCACCATTGGCAGTGAAAACATCATCCGAGAAGGAGTAACGATACACCGTGGGACGAAGGGAGGAGGAGGAGAAACCAATCTTGGAGATCACAATCTGCTGATGGGATATGTTCATATTGCTCATGACTGCCATATCGGAAATCACAACATTCTCTCAAACTATACGGGTCTCAGCGGTCACTGCACCCTGGATGACCATATCAATCTCGGCGGGCAAAACGGGATCGCTCAGTTTCTCCATATCGGCTCGTATGTGTTTACCGGCGGAGGTTCTCTGATCGACCGTAACATCCCTCCTTATTCCACCGGTTTCGGCAACCGTTTCGAAGTTAAAGGCGTCAACATTGTCGGGCTGAAGAGGAAGGGTTTTTCCAGGGAAGCAATCAGTGAAATCCTGGAAGCACACCGCCTTTATTTTCGTGCTGACCTGAAAAGCGATGAGGCATTGAGAATCATTGAGGAAACCTACGGTGACCGCAAAGAAATCCGGGAATTTCTTGATTTCATGGTTAAAACCGATGGAACTGCCTGATACCAATCAAGGAAATTCCGTTTTGAACCGGGTAGTGAATTAGATCCGAACACTCATGGTGCCATGGGGAGAATACTGAATACCCTGGAAGAACAACTGATAAACCAGTTGGCCGAGGGTGAAACACTGAAAACCTGGGCGGAATGGCAAAACTGGTTGAATACCCAGGGGTGTCCCTTTGAGTTACATCCACCATCCCACCTTTCCCTGGAACGTCCGCTCAATTATCAGAAATTCCTGGAAGCGAGCGAAATCCAAATGAAACAGCATCCTGAATGGCAGGCCCGCCTTTGTACTCCTTCCTGGTTGCAGAAGCAACGGATCAAACTGGTTCCAAAAGAGTTGAAGAAAAAACCGTCTCCTACTGCCGAGGGTCTGGACCTGGATTCACTTCAAACGGAACTGACCCGACTGGTGGATCAGATCCACAATGTTCAGCAGCAAATGGGACATCTTGAATCCGGAAAAACGGTTGCAAGACCTCAGCTTGCCAGAGAAATTTCTGAAGCCGCCAAACCTGCTTCCAATTTTAAAACAGTGCCGGGATTGATGGGCAGGCCTGATGCGACTTTGATGTTACAACGTGAACTGAATGTCGCAGTGAATCTGGAAAAGGCACCAAAAAAGAGTG
Organism: SAR324 cluster bacterium lautmerah10; assembly: GCA_001469005.2. Lineage (GTDB taxonomy): Bacteria > SAR324 > SAR324 > SAR324 > NAC60-12 > UBA1014. Next base: position 13,728 of record LNZD02000091.1, on the reverse strand, counting down.
AGGAAGAAGAGGTTGCGCCGAATATTGTACCGCTGAAGGAAGCGTACCTCTCTTTCAACCGTTGGCTTGACCAGGTTGAAGATCTTAATCTGGAACTGGAACCTTTTTTCCAAAAACCATTGCGGGTTCCCAGCAGTCATGAGATCTCCTTTGTCCAGTTCTGCCATCGACTTCAACGTGAATCGAGTGAACCTGAAGAACTCCGGAAGGCGTTGGAGGCCTTCGAAAGGTTTCGCCAGAACGGGGTTGACCTCAATCTTCCGGAAACCGAATTTGAACCAGAAGCAAGTGATTCTGGAACTTCTGAGTTCCGTCTCCCTAATGATGAAACCTACAAAAATTTTAGCGAGTGGATCGATTGGCTTCGTCAGGAAGGAATCGATCCTGCAGATTTCACCAGCCAGGATCTTGAAAATTTAAGCAGTCACCAGATTTCTTTTCCTCAGTTTTGCCGCAGACTGGAACGGCGTCTGGATGATCCTGAAGGTTTCCGGGAGAAACTCAAAACCGGATGATTCAGTTCTTCAACCATTAAACTGGCGGCGGAAATCAATTCGATTTACTATGGTTTCCTCGATTCAAGATGGGTGAAGAGCAAAAAGAACCATCGCAATCACATTTGGAAAAAGCATTGTACAGATGAAGGAAAAGATTCAAGAACTGAGAAATTCGGGTCTGGGGAAACTGGAAAAACTGGTTACTACCGATCAGCTTTCAGATTGGCATCGTGATTTTTTAGGAAGAAAAGGAGAACTGACTCTGCTTCTCAAACAGCTGGGGGAACTGCCTGCTGAGGAACGTCCTGCAGCCGGGAAGGAAGTGAACCGGCTCAAGCTTGAACTTCAGGAAGCCTTCGACACAAACCAGGACCGGGTCAGGCAGCAGCAGCTTCAGCAGGAACTGGATTCGGATGATCTTGACGTCACCCTGCCGGGAAGGCCTTGTTCGCCAGGCCATCTTCATCTGACGACGCAAACCCTGCGCAAGATCTACCGGATTTTCCAGGAAATGGGATTTCAGGTTTATGAAGCTCCGGATGTTGAAACCGACGAATATAATTTTCAGCTGCTCAACATTCCCGAGTACCATCCTGCAAGAGACATGTGGGATACCTTCTGGGTGAATGATGAAGTGGTCCTCAGAACCCATACCTCACCGGGACAGATCCGTGCAATGCGGGAGTATCATCCGAACCCGATTCGCGTCATCCTGCCCGGGAAATGCTATCGTTACGAGCAGATCACCCCGCGTTCGGAACATCAGTTTTTTCAGGTCGAAGGGCTGACGGTCGGAAGAAACATAAGGCTTACCGACCTGATTGGAGTGATGACCGAATTTGCAAAAAAAATGTATGGACAGCAGCGGCAGATCCGCATCCGAGGGAGTTATTTCCCATTCACCGAACCGAGTATCGAAATCGACATGAGCTGTACCTGTGAAGGAGCAGGCTGCAGGCTCTGCAAAAAAACCGGCTGGCTTGAAATTGCAGGTGCAGGAATGGTCCATCCCGTCGTTCTGTCCAACGGAGGATACGATCCTGAAGAATGGAACGGGTTCGCTTTCGGGATGGGAGTCGAACGACCCGCGATGCTCAAACACGGAATCGATGATATCCGTTACTTCTACAGCAACGACCTTCGATTTTTAAGGCAGTTTTGAAGATTGTCTCTCATATTTGCCTATTTGGTATTTTAAGAACCTCAACGCGATTCTTTGAATCCTGAGATGCTCGACAGTTTCGATCCCAAGGAAAAAAAAGCAATTCTGGTTTTTATTGCGTGTTTGATCCTTGGGGCGATTTATCTTTCATCCAACCGCGACCAGAGCAGTTCTCCGTCCTTTGAACGTCAGGTCGAAGGAAGGCTTCCTCAAGCCGAGGAGGAACCCGCCTCTTCGGGCCGTTATCTCTAGAATTAAGGCAGGCAGGATCCAGGGCAGGGGTGGTTTTTCTTGAAATCCGCCACCGATGTGATGCGTGATCCCAGGACCGGGCCAGTCTGGTGCTCTTGACCCACCATGCGCATCGATAAGGTGCGTCTTCTTTCAGGAATCAGATAGTTGCGGATTAGCCTGCGGAGGTCCTCGATGGTCAGTTTTTCCACCGCTTCGATTTCCTCACTGTTGTAATCAAAATGTGCATCATGCTCGAAGGCAATGTTGTAAAGCCGTCCTGCCTCTGCAGAAAGAGAAGTACTTTTCTGTAGTTTGGAGTTGATCACCGATTCTTTCAGGGTTTCAAGTTCCTCTTCCGGCATTTCGGCGAGGGTATTCAGAAATCCAGGAAGGAATTCCTGGATCCTCTGCTCGAGAGTCACGGCATCGTATTTACCGGACTGGACCATGAAAATCATCCCCAGGGTTTTTTCCAGTTCGGTCATACCTGAATTAACGATGTAACCCAACTGCTGACGCGTCCGAAGATCGTTATAAAACAGCGGTTGAAGAGCAGTGTCCAGAACCATCAATGAAACCCGCAGTTTGGGATCGTGCTGATCAATCTGAATTTCGAGAACCGCAGCGGAATTTTTAACATTCATTTTTTCCACCAGGGTGTGGGTTTTCCCAGGATCAATCTGGATGACCCTGTCTCGGAAGTGATCTTCACGGGGCAATACTTTTCCTCCTAGATTTTTTAGCAGAATCGAAATGGCATCTTCAGCCATGTTCTCTGGAAGGTTCCCGAAAATGAATCCCTCGGCGTAATGACGGTCATAAAGGGATGCTGCAAATTGTTTCAGGTCACGAAGGCGGATTTTAGATATTTCCTCAGCATACTCCCAGATGCTGTGTTTTTTTGCTTCAAGCAATAGGCTGCGGTAATAAAATGCCTGCTGATAGGGTTGTTGGAAACTGAAGTTTTTGTAACGTCTCAGTCTCCGTTCCTTCAGCGATTCAAAAGTGTCCTGGTCGATTTTGATGGTTTTCAGCTGCGGTGTGATGGTCCTGACCAATTCTAGGATACGATCGGAATAGCCACCAAAATTGAGGCTGATCCCCTTTTTGTCGACTCCGATACTGTATTCCAGTCCCGCCAGTTTGACAGGGTAACCGAGTTCGTTTAATTGTTCGTTGATGGCGTCGGTATAGAGTTGGGACAGGACAGCGTTTTTAGCACTTTCATAAACCTTTGGGCTGTGAATACGAAACATCAGTCTTGTTTTGGGCGTTCGGAAACGGAAATCCTGCTGGTACCAGACTCGGCTTTGCGGGGCATCATTCAGCAAAATCGGACTTCCCTGGGCATGCTTGGCCAGAGTTTCCCGGAAGGCACGGCGTTCCACGGTGGTTCCTTGTCCAGCCTGCTCTTCCATGTTTTGCATCAATTCCGCGTCCAGTCCTTCTCGTTTTAACCCTGCAAGGGACTGATAGCTCAAACTCAGGGTGCCGCTGAAAGGGAGGACTTCCAGACTTTCCGGAAGAAATGGATTGGCTTCGGGCATGCTTAATTTCGGATGAGATTTGACCTTCTTCCATTTTTTGATCAGATCCGCCCGGTTTTCGAGGTAAGCGTATTCTGTCCCGTAATATTTTTCCGTCTGGTCGGTTTCAAGATTCTTTGCGGCAAGCAGTGCAAGCATGTTTTCCGGGATGAGCCTGAAAAGCATGCTGTCAAACAACCTGGGACGGTATTCCGATATCAGGAACGGAGTACTTTCAACACTGCGGAGCGGATAGATCTGCATCAGCAGTGAAAACATGTTGACCAGTCGTGTGCCTCCAGTTTTTTCTGCAAACCGATAGTCGATCTCTGCCATCCTGCGGACCTCCTCGTAAACATATCGTGGAAGACTTTTTTCACGAAGCAGTCGGAGGTATTGAAAAGTCCTCTCAATGACCTTGGTATAGCGTTTGAGACCTTTCGGGGTAAGTTGGATGTTGATGTTGAATGAGGTGTAGGACGAGGTGGAATCTCCTCCTCCTGCCGAAAGTCCGCTCGCGAGTCCTTCTTCTTTCAACAGTGAAAGCAAGCTTCCTTTGCCTTCATGTCCGACCAGGAATCCGAGCATATTGAGCGGGCGGCTGCGGTAATATTTCTGGGTTGCAGGCAGCGGAAAGATCAGTGTCAGTGAGCGGCTGTCCTTGACGGTTTTGATACGCATCAGCCGGAACTGATCTTTCTGAGAAAGGAATTTTTCCGGTAGCTTTATGGCTTTTAGGTTCTGGTTCTCGACTCGGTTGAAACGACCGACAACCCAATCCTGCAGGGTATCGAGATCCTGCGGACCGGCCACTGCCAGGGTCATGCGGTTGCTCGAATAATGCTTCCGGTAGAAGTCGAGTAAAACTTCCCTTGTGACCATCGAAAGCGTTTCCAGGTTGCCGGTGGCAAAATGCAGGGCGGGATGCCCGGGATCATAGACTTCCCGTTTGACTTGGAAAATCCTGCGGAAATCGTTGGAGAGATTTTTGGAATGCTCCGAATCGACCGCCTTCATTTCCCGTTGTACAAGTTCAGGGTTGAAAAGTGGACTGACAAAGAATTCTGAAAAACGGTCTAAAGCTTCTTCCAAATGGTTGGGAGCGATTTCAAAATGGTAGTTGGTCCTCTCTTCAGCAGTGAAGGCATTGCTGAACCCGTCATGAATCGATACAAACTTCTGGTAGCTTCCTGGATCGGGGTATTTTTCCGTCCCCAAAAAAAGCATGTGTTCCAGGAAATGCGCCAGTCCCTGAAACTCACTGGGGTCATGGATGAAAAGCCTAAGTTCAGGAAAATCCAGAGGATTCCCAAAAGGCGAAAAGTCTTTGACATTCTTTTCAGTAAAATTTGTGCTTTAGACATGAGGTAGATTTTTTTTGATCGATTAGGCCAATTGTCTTTTGGAGAATGATTCAACTTTAATATAAATACCGTTTTTTTATCAGGTTGGATGGTTTCCGAGGAGAAGAAATCTCATGAAGAACAACCTGGAAAAGACCAAATTTGAGTCTATTTAGACTGATCAGTCACCGTCAAAAGTGCAAATCTTATGCGGTCCTTAGAATTCATGGGAACGTTGGCCCGAGCTGGAATTTCTGGGCGACTGATCTCCTTCTTGAGCAGGATCTCTTGGAAATGAAAAAATTTGGCATAAGTAGGGAGTATTATGTTGACTATAAACCTGCACTGGTTACCATGAATTCCTTTCCAGGCAGGCTTTTCCAGGCCAACGCGTTCTGAACTGCCACTTCCATTGAACCAGATTCAGAGCATTGAATAAGCCCATTGGAAAATGCCTATCTTCCGATATGTAATGTTATCCGGAAGGAAATGCCTGGATCCCGGTAGTCTCCGGTTTTCCTCTGTGCCGCTTTAGCGCTTTACACCATCTGGTCACCAAGGAAGGTCTCCGGCGCGTTGAACGGTTCGCGTTCTCCCTATTTTGACAGTGAACATGGATCCAAAAGTATACATTAAGTACGCAGATGAGCTTTTTCGCACCATTGAAGACAAACTCGAAGAATTTGAGGAGGAGATTGATTACGATCGCACTCCCGATAAATTGGAGGCTACCATCGAGACCACCGGTAAGAAAATCGTGGTCAATACTCAAAGGGCGATTCATGAAATCTGGCTCGCAGGGAATTCCCGGGGCTGGCATTTCCAGTATGATGAAGATCAAACCTGTTGGTTTGCCCAGGCTGAGAAGGTCGAGTTCTATTCCTGCCTTTCCGAACTCTTGAGCACAAATCTTGGACGTCAGGTGAGTTTCAACTGAGGATTCCGAGAGAAACAACTTGTTTCTCAGGGTCAGATTGATTATAAAATTGTGTTTACCTTTAATTAACTTACTGTTCCGGTAGAGTCATGAAACGAACCTTTCAGCCGAACAATCGCCGCCGCAAGCGTAAGCACGGGTTTCGTGCCAGAATGGCCACTCCCGGAGGACGCAGGGTGATCAAGCGCCGGCGCGCAAAAGGACGAAAACGTCTTAGCGCCTGATGTCTGGGCGGAAATTTCCTGCTTCCGTCCGCATGCGCAACCGCAGCGAAATCCGTGAAGTTTTTACTCAGGGCCGTTTTCGTCCGCTGGGTCCGATCGGAGCAAAATACCTGCGGACTTCTCACCCGGAATGTCGATTTCTTGTCACCGTCAAAAAAAACGTCGGGAATGCACCTGTGCGCAACCGGATCAAACGTCTTTTGCGCGAAGGATTAAGGCATCATCGTCGAGACTTTGAAATTCCGCATGATATCTGTCTGATGGTGACCAGGCCTCCAAAACTCCCGCTTGAGTTCGGTTATGTGAACGGGCTGATAAGTCAGCTTGCCGAAGACCTCAATCACCATCCGCAAACGATGTCATCCGTTTCCTAGAATGATTGAAAACAACACGTCCTTGCTCTTGAATTCTTGGGAATCTCAGTCAGAGGTATCATCCCGATGAAGGATCAGGAAATCCTCGGAGAGGATTCGATTCCCGGACAGAGACCAGAATCTGGGTCACATGGAATGGTTCTTTCGTTGGCATTGTGGCTGATCCGGGGATACCGTTATCTGATTTCTCCCATGACCCAACCCTCCTGCCGTTTTTTCCCAAGTTGTTCCGAATATGCTCAGGAAGCCCTGACAAACCATGGATTGCTTCGGGGCGGGATGTTGGCGGGAGCAAGGCTTCTTAAGTGCCATCCTTTTCATCCCGGAGGAGTTGACCCGGTTCCGGAACATAAGGCTTCTCACTGTTTGAATCACCAACATGGATAAGAACACGCTGATCGCCATCGGACTTTCGGCAGCGATCCTGATCGTCTGGAATGTCCTCTTTCCGCCTCCGCCTCCCCAACAGGCTCCCGAGCCCTCGGTTGAAGAACAGACCACGGTATCCCGTTCCCAGGAGACCGTTGAGGAAAGCGAAAGCATGGGGGAAACACTGCCATCCACCATCAGTGATGTCCCTAAGGTCAGCACATCAATGCTTTCCAGGGATATTGAGGTAGAGACTGCGAATTATGTGATGGTCTTTGATACCCGCGGAGGGCAGGCCAAGAGTTTCCAATTGAAGCAATACGATCATACCAAACCAAGGTTGACGTTGAGCACCTGGTTCCCATTTCTGGAAACCATCCTCGGGCCGGATTTCAGTGAAACCGATGGAACTGCAAACCAGGTGGAGATGTTCGGTGGACAACTTGAGGATTTGCAGCCCTTTAAGATTGAATTCGAAGATTTTCCAAAGGCAAACCAACTGCTTGCCAATACCGTTTTTTCTTCGGATCAGGAAGAAATTATATTGCTTGAGCAAGGTGAGACGGCATTTTTAAAACTCACTTCACCGGTTGTGGAGGGTTTGCAGTTGATCAAGACTTTACGTTTTGAGTCCGACAGTTACCTGATCGGATACAAGGTGGAAGTGATCAACCGTTCCGGACAGCCACAGCCTCTCAAGATTCGTCATTATTTTGGGGAATCGAGGATTGCCGACACCCAGCGTTTTCAGCAGATTGCCCACGAAGGCCCGGTTTATTTCATGGATGAAAGTCTTGAGACGATCAGTTCCGAGGATGTCAGTGCGGAAGAGTGGGATGTTTCCAGGAACATGCAGTGGCTCGGAGTCGAGGATCAATATTTCATCAGTGCTGCGGCTTCACTGACCCCTGTGCGTCACGGTTTTTTCGGATCCGAACAGAGGGTCCGTAAGGGGGAAAGGTATTATGTCCCTTACTACGGGGTCAGGCTTCCGAAGGTGATGCTGGAAAGCCAGCGGATGGTTGAATCGGAATTCGAACTCTTCATCGGACCGAAACAGGAACAGGAACTGCTCAAGTTTGGACGCAATCTGAAGCAGTCACACGATATGACGCTTGAGGTGCTGGCCGCACCTTTGCTGGATCTTCTCCGTTGGATCTATAAATACGTCGGGAATTACGGGGTGGCGATCATCATCCTCACCATCATCGTCCGGCTGGTGCTTTTTCCGCTTACGCTGAAGGGCATGAAAAGCATGAAGCGCATGCAGCAACTGGCTCCGCGGATGAAAAAACTCCAGGAAAAATATAAAAACAACAAGGAGAAGCTGAACCAGGAAATGATGGCCATGTACCGAAAAAACAAGGTCAATCCGCTTGGAGGGTGTTTACCGATGCTGCTCCAGCTTCCTGTGTTTTTTGCCCTCTACAGTTCGCTCTCCAGCGCGGTCGAACTGCGTCACGCGCCATTTCTGTTCTGGATCAACGATCTTTCCCAGCCGGATGGTTTGGGCATCACTCCGCTGCTGATGGGGGTCAGCATGTTTTTTCAGCAAAAACTCACGCCCCAGAGCGCGATGATGGACCCGACCCAGGCGAAGATCATGCAGATGCTCCCGATCATCTTCACCTTTTTTACATTCACATTTCCGGCAGGGCTGACCATTTACTGGCTGACCAGCAACTGTCTTTCCATCCTGCAGCAGCTCGTGCTCAACCGGATCAAGACTCCGGAAATTCAGGATTGATGCAGTCCTGACTCGGTTGGGTCAGGAGTGAGGCTGAATCATGCTTCAGTTGCTTTATCCCTGGTGGATGCTGGCCCTTCCAATCTGCGGGCTTCCCTGGATCTGGCCCGTACTCCGAACTCCCCAAGGTAAGTTTCTCCCTTTTTCGACCCTCTTTCTCTTTCCGAAAGAAAAACTGAGCCGTCATTTTCAATGGTCCTCCAAGGAATGGCTGCTCAAACTGCTTCGCTCCCTCCTCTTGCTGGTTCTGATTTTATTACTGGCCAAGCCTTATTTCGGCAGTTCGGAAGTGATGAGGGAGATCACCATCCTGGATGATACGCCAAGTGCCAATCTGCACCTGTCTTCTGCATCCGGAAAACTTCTGGATTGGGAAAATTCACTCCGGATTTCTCAACTGCTTCCTGAAGATTCTTTAGAACCATTATTTTCCGAGGAGAAATTCGAAGGTTTTCATCCTGGCAGCCCTTCCCTTTCTACCCTTGCATCTGCTGCATTAAAACGTTTTCCCAACGAATCGCGGCTCAAGCTGAGGCTGGTCTCTGACTTTCAGTATTCCCAGTACTGGTTTTACCCTGCTGCAGTTCAGCCGGTTAACTGGGTGTTTGAACGTCCCGGAGGGATCCAGCCTATTCCAAATCTGGCCATGCGCAATCCTCGAATCAAAACCAGCGGGCTGTTCGAACAGATGCTCTCTCTGGAAGTCTACGGCAATTTGAAATCACCTGGGGAAATAAGGATCACCGTTTTACAGCAGGAACAAAAAGTCGGAGAAACATTGGTCCAGTGGGAAGGTGTTCCGGTTTCCCTGAGCCTTCCGCTTTCAGATTTTTTCCAGAAACAAAAGCCGGTCAGCATCCGCTTGGAGACCGAACTTGAACAGGCAGATTTTGATGATCTGCTTCATTTCCAGGAATCCACCCTGAACGATCTCTGGGTTGGAATCATGACCAGCGAAGGCCCTGAGGGAATGTTCCGCCATGGTCTTCATGCGCTTAAATCGGCACTCAATGCATCCGGAACCTATTCCTACCTGGTCCATGATGCGGCACAGATGAAAGAACTCTCTCCGGATGTCCTGATCCTGCTTGGAGACCATCCTCTTCGCTGGGATTCCCTCAATGATCATCCCCCTGCCCTTTTCATCCCAACCAGGCTGGATGACTGGAAACAGAATGCCCGAAAAACGGTCCAAACCGAAGAAACGTTGGATCGAGATAATACATCATTCTGGCCTGAAGACCAGTGGCTGGTGGATTGGAGCAAAGCTTCTTTTGCGGATAAATGGCAGGTGGTTAGAAACGAGTCTGGGAATTATGAATCCCAAACGAAAGGGATGGTCCTCCTTGAAACCGGACTCTCCGATGCCTGGGGTTCCCTCTACCGCCAGGATGATTTTGCGGGACATGTACAGAATTGGCTCAGACAACTGGAAAACCGCATGCCCTTCCGGAGTCTGGGGACCTTTCATTCCGGCTCCCGGGAACTGCAATCCGTGGTCGGGTCATCGCGCTTGCCTTCGGGACATTACCAGATGAGAAAAGAGCCTGCTTCCGATTCCGAACCCTCTTTAAACCCCAAGAGCACCCGAACCTTTTCGGTTAACCTTCCTCCCTTCGAAAGTGAAATGAGATTGATGAGTGACGATGAACTCATGCGGATGCAATCCCACTTCGAAAGCCGCCAACCGCTCCTGAGGCAAAGTGAGTTGGGTTCTGTGGAACAAATCAGGCAGTGGCTGCTCTGGATCGCCCTGCTTTTCGCCTTGTCCGAAATCTTCCTGATCCTCGTGCGAAGAAACTCCACTCCTACCGCATAACGGTTGCATCTTCCACTCCATTCACGTAACATCAAACTCCTCCGAATGCCGTAGTGGCGGAATTGGTAGACGCGCTAGGTTCAGGGTCTAGTGTCCATTTGGACGTGGGGGTTCGACTCCCTTCTACGGCACCAAAGGCATCCTCCACTTTCTTTCTAAGGTACTGATTTCAAAGTACAATCTCGTTTTTTTTAATCCTCAGTTTTAACCCCAATTAGGTCTGACCCCACACTTGGGTCACACACTTGGGTCACACAGAGGTCATGATTTCCCCTCATTTTTAATGGGAATTTATGAAGAATCCTACCTATATCACCAGAGGGAAAAAACCATATCAACAATACTTTTTCAGATGCAGGATTCCACAAGATCTGAAGGTGTTTTTAGGGTATCAAGATGAGTTCAGAGTATCCCTCAAGAGTTCTCTATTATCTCAAAGTAGAATCATCTCATTTGATCTCTATCAATTATCTCAGTATATATTTCAGGAAATGAGACAAGGAAATATGAGAGACATAACCATTGATGATGTGAAACGAATCTTGAGAGACAAGGTTGAACAAACTCTCAAATATATTCACCACTATCATTGGGATACAAACCGATTCGATGAGGAAGAGGTTCAGAAAAGAATTGCTGAGACTCAAAAGAAGGAAAAGGAACTCAAAGACCACCTGAAAAAAGATTACAAAGGAACACTTGGTAGGATCGAAAAGGAAGTGGAGAAAATCCTCAAAAAAGAAAACATCATCCAAGATAAGAAGAATGTTGACTACAAAGGTCTGATTGGAAGATGGACGGAGTTGAGAATACTCAGAGAATCTTGGAAGAGAGAACTTCTCAATGATGAAGGAAAGACAACGGAGGATTTCAAGAAAGATTTAGATGAGAAATGGAAAATGGGTTTGTTTGCTTCCAATACTCCTATAGTAAGACCCATAACGATTCCAAAAGTATCTTCTGAATCATATTCAGGAATCATTGAATCTGATAATCAATCTCCAAAGTTTTCAGAAATCATCCCTGAATATTTGGACTTCATGAGAAAAAACAAGAGAAGGTTATCTTCAATTGATGAAACAGCAGTTTCATATCAAGATTTCATTGAAATTGTTGGAGACAAACCAATATCTGACTACACAAGGAATGATGCTAGAGACTACAGAAACATAATTTCCAAACTTCCAAAAAATAGAAGAAAGATAAAAAACTACAGAGATAAATCAATCAATGAATTGCTGAAGATGGAAATTCCAGACTCACATATTCTGAATATTGAGACACAAACCAAACTCAATTCTAGAATCATTGCTATCTGGAATTTCATGATTGACGAATACAATGATTATGTGACGGACAATGTTTTCAAGAGGACTTCCAACAGTAAAATCACCATAAGGAAGAAAGATAAAAAGGATCAATTTACCAAAGATGATATGAAGGTGATTTTTGACCCTAAGAATTACCTTGGTGAGATTATTGACAATCAATATCAGAGAACTAAGAAATATATTTACCCATATTATTTCATTCCAATTCTTGCAGTGCATACAGGTTGCCGACTTGAAGAACTCTGCATGATGAAAACTGAAGATATTGTGAAAGTAGGAAAAGTTTGGGTCTATAAAATCAAGGAAACAGGAGATTATGGAGATGAGGAAACAAAAGTAAAAACTGAGTCAAGTGAAAGAGATATTCCTCTCCACTCGATCCTCATAGATACAATAGGTTTTCTGGATTATGTGAAATTCATAAGAGAGAAGGGTCATGAAAGGGTATTTCATGAGTTACCTTTCAACTCAAGAAGGAAGAACTTTCAAAAGAATGTAGGGAGATTCTTCAATGAAAGATACTTAGTAAAACTTGGTCTGAAATCATCGGATAGGAAACTCTCGTTTCATTCTTTCAGACATTCAGTTGAAACTCATTTGACTGAAATGAATGTGAATCCCAGATATATCAATCATCTTCAAGGTCATGCACAGAAAGATATTGGAGGTGAAGTTTATATGAAAGGGATCCCACCAGAACAACTTCTGACTAATTGTGTTTCAAAGATTAATTGGGAGATTGACTTCAGTAAATTAAAGATCAAATGGAAATGATTACAATTTTATGAATCAAGATTCCTATCAATATTACTTTGAATCAATGCCAGAAAATTCAATTTTTATGGAGTATATTATATTTCCATTAATTATTTTTCTTATTATTCTTTTAATTTATCAATTTATAAAAAAAAGAATAATGAAAGATGATAAAAATGAATTAGAAAGTCTAAAATTACTTCAAGAATTATTAGAAAAAGGAACGATTAACGAAGATAAATTTGAAAAAAAGAAGAATAAAATTGTTTCAAAGTGGTAAGTGTATATTGAAATTTGATATAAAAATTAAAGGGAAAATTATTAAATGACTATTAATGCTGAAGAATGGTTTAGACAAGAAGTAGTATCTATAGAGACAAATATTCAGGTTAGATATTTTGTTGAAATGGATGACGAATATAGAAATAATATCTACAGGACTATAAGAGGGAACGATCTTGATTTCATAGATATTGATCAAATTGTGTTAGTCTCTCCATTTGATGATGATGCGTTTAAATCAATGTGCAAAGAATTGGAAATTGAACCAAAACCAAATTCGTTACAGGAAATGCATAATACTCAGGTGATAAATATTTGTCATTCAATCACTAGATTAAATTTGGAAGATCAAAAAACTTTGATTGAATATGCAAAAACGAACAAATGTCGGATCACTATTTCTAGTCAAATCACTAAAGAAAAGGAACAATTGAAACCAATTACTCTGAGTTTATTAAAGAAAAAAGATAATATTGAACCATCATTACTAAAATATCTATCATAGATCACAATTCTCAAAAATAATATAATATGTATTTTAATCGAAGGAAATTTCTGATTGCATCTGGAACACTTTTATTTGCTAATTCTAGTTTTTCAGGAACATTAAAGACCCCATGGCAATCAGTAGGACCTTTTTATCCTGACTGGGAACCTGATGATTTAGACAATAATCTTGTTAACATAGGTTTACAGGGAGTGGATGCTGAAGGGATTAAATTAGATATTTTTGGAACAATAACTAACTCTGATCATAAACCTCTTTCAGATCTAGTAATAGAAATTTGGCAAACGGATAAGAATGGTATTTACATTCACTCTAGTGCTCCAGATCAAAAAAAGAGAGATAAGAATTTCCAAGGATTTGGAAAAACAAAATCTGATTTGAGTGGAAATTTTGAATTTAAAACTATACTTCCTGTTGCTTACTTTGGTAGACCACCTCACATTCATTTACTAGTTAGAGATGAATTTGAAATAAAATTAATTACTCAACTCTATTTTGAGAATCATCCATTAAATGAATCTGATTTTCTATTTAAAAAAATGAATAGTGAAGAAAAAGAAATAAATACACTTGTCTTAAATAGAAAAATTGATAAGAAAAATGCTTTAACATCAAATTT
>LNZD02000090.1 GCA_001469005.2 SAR324 cluster bacterium lautmerah10 | reverse complement strand
GCAATAATGGATGGAGAATTTCCAAAAAAATCCAAAAAATGGGTGGTCGATCTGAAAGAGGTAAACTCCATTGACACAGCGGCGATTCAATTTTTTGTAATTCTAAAAAAAAATCTTGAAAATCAAGGGAAAAATGTTCAATTCATGAATTTATCGGAATCACTCCAAAAAGATATCGAACTTCTGAGTCTTGAAGGTTTTATTAATGATTCATCTCATACAGGAGAAAAATGAAATTACCACTCATTACCATAAGAGGTAAATTATTCCTCATATTTGTGATCAATTCACTGGTTACGATCATCATTTCAGGTTTGGTTATTAACTCTTTTTTGGGGTTGTCAAGCAACCTCCAATACAGTTCTGAAATCCTTTCAGATTATAAGACAAACTTGGATTCGATAAGGATAGAGCAGTCAAAATTGAAAGGGCATACCCAATCATTTTATCTGAATGTAACCAAAGACACGGTTAAAGATGGAATTTCCAAACTTAATGAATCTTTGAACAGTATTGAAGAAACTTTGAGTCTATTAAATGTGGAAGCAAACGAATCCATCAATAATATCGATTATTCCAGTCAGGTAAGATTTACTTTTGGAAATGAACTCTCTGGAATACTTGAAGAAAATGTAAAAGAACAAAAAGAAAGGGACAATCTATTCAGTTTTAACGAAAAGAATCAATATCTGTATGATTTCCAATTGAATTTGGATCGCTCAACGGATGATCAGGATGAGGATATCATTATTCCTAAAACTCCTTTTCAATCAAACATTAATTCTGATCTTGAATTGATACAAAGAGAGATCATCAATCTTAAAATTTTTGTAAAAAATACTGCAAAAAATTCTCTTGATATCATGGAGGTCACTCCCAAATCTAAAAAAAGTATCTCCAATCTGATCAACGCATTCAATGATTTCAAAGAAAAAAGGAAAAGAATTGTTTTTAAGATAAGATCAAAACGAAGCCTGATTGCAGGAAGACCAGAATATACTGAATTTATGGCAAAGATGTATGGCGGTGAAGGTAGTCTGCAAGGAAAAGAGGATGATTATGATAATGCCAAATATTTCAAAGATAATCTGTTCTTTAAAATTCAAACACTGATTGAAAGACTTGACGAAATCATCAGTCAGTCGAAAAAGNNNNATAAAAAATAATATTGATACTTTTAACCAATTCCATCAAACGTTTCTTGATACTTTAGAACAGGTAAAAATCAGCAATCAATTAATTGTAGAGTCTGAACAACTGGCAAACCGTTTTTCTGAATTGAATCTGATTTTGTCAAAGGTTCTCGGTGACATCAATTATTCATTGAGAAAAGAATCAGACTCTGTAAATAAAAGTGTCATTTCGGATGCAGAAAATTTCATTTGGGTTGTTTTAATTGTTTCAATAATTGGTCTTGCCATCAGTTTATTGTTTGGTTTTCTTGTTCGACGTTCGATCACGAATCCCGTCGACAGACTGGTTGACACGGCAAAGGACATTGCTGAAGGAGAAGGAGATTTAACCAAGCGGATAAAGGTGGCTGAGGAGGATGAATTAGGAATTCTTTCGAACTGGTTCAACACCTTTTTAAGACGATTGAATGACATTATTATTCAAGTCAAACAAGATGCCCATCAAATCAATGAAGTTTCTCAGGAAATGGCAGCTGGCAACCTAGACCTTTCCTCCAGAACCCATCAACAGAGTGCATCTTTGGAAGAAACCGCAAGCTCGATGGAGGAAATCAACAGCATTGTTCAAAACAGCGCAGAAGAGGCAAAAAATGCGAATACCCTAACGAAAAATGCCCAAAAGTCAGTTGAGAATAGTCGTAAACAACTTCTAGATACTGTTGATGAATCGATCAAAAATAATCAGGAGATGCTTACAACTCTCCAGGAGACCAACTCCAAAGTAGTCGATGCGATGGAAGACATCATGTCAGGGTCTAAGAAAATTGCAGGGATCATCACACTTATCAATGATGTTGCTTTTCAAACCAATCTTCTCGCGTTGAATGCTTCTGTTGAAGCTGCAAGGGCCGGTGAGCATGGAAAGGGTTTCGCTGTTGTTGCAACCGAAGTGAGAAAATTAGCCCATCGTTCTGCCAAAGCATCCAAAGAAATTGGAGACCTGATCGAAAACAGTCTGGAAAGTATCGAAACCGGAAGGAACCTGGTTACGGAGGGCGAAAAAGGGATGCATGAAATGCGAGAAAAAGTAGAAACGATGCTGAACCATCTGAAGTCAGAAAGTGACGAAAACCTTAATGATATCATCAAATCTTTTCTCCAGGTTTCTGAAGTGATGGAAAATATTAAAGTTGCTTCTCTGGAACAGGCGGACGGAGTTGGTCAAAT
Organism: SAR324 cluster bacterium lautmerah10; assembly: GCA_001469005.2. GTDB lineage: Bacteria > SAR324 > SAR324 > SAR324 > NAC60-12 > UBA1014. The sequence continues at coordinate 3,506 of LNZD02000090.1, read as the reverse complement.
CAACACCACCATTGCCGATATGCAGAGAATCACTCAGGAAAACGCAACGTTGGTGGAAGAAAATGCCAGAGCCAGTTCCAGCATGGCAAACAATACAAAACACCTTGAAGAAATCTTAAACAATTTCATTGTCGGAGAAGAAACAGTAACACAGAAAATTGAAAATAAAGGAGGTGATCCGCTTTTGTTAGGTGCTTCAACCGAGCAAAATTATGAAACTGGCGATGAAATTCCTTCTTCAGAAATAACGGAAGAAGAACAAAAGCAAATTGAGAAATTTAAAAACATGCCGCCATTCAAATAGTCTGTAATTTTTTAAATCATGGATCAGAAAGTTCAGGGTAATTTTCAGCCGAATATCCAAAAACCTTCGGATGAGCAATATTTTAAATATAAACTTCTGGTTGAAAATGAATTGGGTTTGGATTGGAGTAAAGAAAAAAAATATCTACTCCACGGAAGACTGAATGCCAGGTTGTTTGAATTAGGTATCAATTATGATCAGTATTATGACCTTTTAATCAATGATCAAGAAACCAAGGAAAAAGAATTATTTTATAATTTTGTTACTACTAACAAAACAGAATTTTTCCGTGAACCATCGATCTTCCTTTGGATCAGAGATAACATCCTGCCTCCTCTAAGAGAACAGATTGTTAGTGGGAAAAAGAAAAAAATCAGGTTCTGGTCTGCAGGATGTTCCTCTGGTGAAGAAGCTTATTCCTTATCTTTTGAGACACATGCCATGGCAGGGATGCTATCCCATGAAAAAGAACCTTATAGAATCCTTGCAACGGATATCAATACCCAAGCTATTGTTTCGGCATATAAGGGAATTTATTCTCATGAACTTGTAAAAAATTTACCTCAGTCTGTATTGAATAAATTTTTTGTTCCTGTTCCGTCGAATGATGGGCGATCTAAACTTTTTGTCATCAAGGATTTCATAAAAAATCTCATCCAATTTCGTGTATTAAATTTTTTGGATGAGCATTATCCGATTGCCACACAGTTTGACATCATTCTTTGTAGAAACGTGCTTTATTACTTTAAGGAAGAAGTCAGGAAGGTTGTTTTTGAAAAAATGCTCGGTTATTTGAATCCTGGAGGTTATTTGATTTTGAGTGGAACAGAAACCGGTTATCGCACCAGAACCGCAGAAAAAATCCGTCCGAATATTTTCAGGAAAACAAATTAAAAGCATATGAGCTCTAACATTCTATTGGTTGATGATTCGAAAACCATCAGGACTCATGTCAGAAGTATTCTTCAGCATGCGGAAGATGATTATCAGGTCGTGGACAAAGAGGACGGTTACGAGGCATTGAAGTGGCTTACATTACAGCCGCAAAAAGCACTGCCGGATCTGGTGATCCTCGACCGAAATATGCCCAACATGAGTGGGGATGATTGCATCAGGGTCCTGAAAAGCGACCGGCTTTGGAAAAGGATTCCGGTTTTATTTTTAACTGCTCAAGTGGAAATGACGGAACTGGTCAAAGGACTTGCAGAACTGGAGGCCGAGGATTATCTGCCAAAGCCTTTTGATCCTCGGGAATTTCTGGCAAGAGTGAAAGTCCTGATCAGGATCAAAAAGGCCGAAGACTTGACGCATCAGTTGAATTCAGATCTGGAACATTCACTGGTCCTCCAGAAACAGGCCTACGATGAGTTGAAAACGACCAAAATCAAGCTTGCTGAAACCGAAGCGGCTGCCAAGTTGACAGGGGTTTTTGAGAAATTCGTTCCCAAGGAGTTTATGAACCGGATTGCTCCCGAGGGTTTGGAAAATTTAATATTCGGCCATGCAGAAAGTGATTTCGTCACGATCCTATTTTCTGACATTCGTGCATTCACGGAAATCTCGGAGAATCTTTCTCCCCAGGAATTAATGGATTTTCTTAATGGTTACCTCAGAGAAATGAATCCTCCCATCATGGAACACCAGGGTTTTGTGGACAAATTCATTGGGGATGCAATCATGGCAGTTTTTGATCAGCCTGATAAAACCAATGCCGATGAAGCCGAAAATGCGCTTGATGCCGCTTTGGGAATGCAAAAAGTTCTAGTGCAACTCAATGAAAAACGGAAGAAACTCAAATTGGATCCTGTTTCGATAGGAATTGGAATCCATAGTGGTAATGTCATTATCGGTACCGTCGGGTTTGAAGAGCGGATGGATTCCACAGTTCTTGGGGATGCGGTTAATCTTGCTTCGAGGCTGGAGGGTCTGACCAAATTCTACGGATGCAGTTTGATTATTTCGGAAGATACACACGGGCTTTTGAGTAATCAAAAAAAGTATCATACCCGTGAATTGGACCGGGTCATGGTGAAAGGAAGAAAAACTCCTCTGAATATCTATGAGGTCTTTAACGGTGACGAAGAAGAAAAAATAAAGCTGAAACTGGATTTCCTCGATACCTTTCAGGAAGGGATGAATGCTTATCGAAAAAGGCAATGGAAGAAAGGTCTTTCGAAGTTCAAGGAATGCCAGAAAGCAGCCCCTACGGATCCTGTCTATCAAGTGTATATAGGACGTTGCGAAAATTTCATAACTCAATCTCCTCCCAAAAATTGGAATGGAGTTTATGAATTCCAAGAAAAATGACGCCTGACCAACTCCCCCTGGAAGAGTTTCTCGAAGAAGCGGATGATCTGATTCAGGAACTGGAATCTTCACTGCTGGAACTGGAATCCAATTTAGAAGACCGGTCCATCATCGATCGGATTTTCAGAGCCATGCATACCATTAAGGGAGGAGCAGGGATGGTGATGCAAAGTGAACTTTCCGAATACGCGCATCATCTTGAGTCTCTCCTTGATCAGGTTCGCTCAGGGGTAGTGGGGTGCACCAGTGAACTGGTTTCTACTTTGCTGAAAGCCAACGACTGCATCATTGGCTTTATCAAAAAAATACGTGGAGAAGGTGAAGTTGATGAGGATCTCAAGCAAACGACCCTGAAAGAACTGAAAAGTTATTGAAATCCTCAATCTGATCCTGTGGTTGAAGAAAAAAAAGACCCTCCGCCACAACCGGAAAAACCTGTCAAAACTCAAAAAAGCCAAAAACAAACCTTTCTGATCACCCTTCGGTTTCAAGAAGAATTTTTGAAGCTTGGCAGTGATCCCCTGCTTGTATTTTCTCAACTGAGTGAGTTGGGAGAGATGTCCGTAATCCCCCATCTCAGTGAACTGCCTGATTACCAGGCATATGATCCCGAAAAGCTCTACCTGTGGTGGAGCATCAAGTTATCAACCGAGCATGGTTTGGAGGATATCGAGAACGTCCTGATTTTTTTCCAGGAAGGGAATCAACTCAATATCCAGAGTATTGATACACCAGACGAAGGACAGACCCAGGTTGTCAAGGCACATGAGCAGATGATCCGTGATGCTGAAGCTTCCGATGATGCTTCAACCGAAGAAGAACAAAACCAAAGGCCGGAGGATTCAGCAGAGTCAACGATTGCAGAAGAAAAAGGAGAACAACAAAATCAATCTCC
>LNZD02000089.1 GCA_001469005.2 SAR324 cluster bacterium lautmerah10 | reverse complement strand
CCGCCTATTCCTTAGGAATCCGATACTACGACACTGCACCCTGGTATGGACACGGACTCAGTGAACATCGAACCGGAGGGTTGTTAAGGTGTCATCCCAAAAAAGAGTTCATCCTTTCCACAAAAGTAGGAAGGGTCTACAAAGCCTATTCCGGAGACCCTGAAGATTATAGTGGACCTCCCTGGGTTGGAGGTCTTCCTTTCAGCCTGAAATTCGATTATTCCGCGGAGGGATTCCAACGTTCCTATGAAGACAGTACCCTTCGTCTTGGTTTGAATCGTATCGACCTTCTCGTCATCCACGACCTCGACCGGGGATACCACGGAGATTCAGTGCCGGAAAAATTACGGCAACTCGAATCGGGAATTCAATGGCTCCAAGAAATGCGGGGAAATGGGTCTATCCTCGGATTCGGGGCGGGTGTCAACGACTTGGAAATGATGCCCTTGTTGCTGGAACATTTCGAAATGGATTTTTTCCTGGTTGCCATGCCCTACACCCTGCTCAACCAGGAACCGCTCGAAAATATTTTCCCGGAATGCCAAAAAAGAGGAATGGGGATCATCCTTGGAGCCCCCTATGCCTCAGGTATTCTTGCAACGGGAGCTTCTTCCGGAGCACGCTACGGGTATGCTCCTGTGGAGGAATCAGTCCTGAACCGGGTAAAAGCCATCGAGAAGGTCTGCAGTGAACACAAGATCCCATTGAAAGCGGCAGCACTGCAGTTTCCGCTTGGGCATCCCCTGGTGGCTTCCGTCATTCCGGGTGCCATGCATCCTGATCAGGTTCGCGACAATCTTGCGATGATGAAACATCCCATCCCCGATAGCTTTTGGCGGGATCTCAAAAATGAAGGCCTGCTTCATCCCGAAGCACCGGTTCATTCGAATGATTGAATCGGATAAAACTTTATCATTGATTCCTGTTGAAGGGGTTGGTATTGCTAATAGCTGAATGAGTAATGTTCAAGGACTGGTGATGCTGCGATGGATAGCTCCTTTTGGAGCCGCGATTCTTATAATCGGCTGGAATCGAGAACTCGAAGACTGGCAGGTTGCACTGAGTTTTACGGCGGCACTTTTGGTGGCAATGCTGCTCCAGGCGACTGCACCCAAAAATAAGGATCTGGAATCAAATAAGGATAATGTGGTTTCCCTGGACGAATTCCGCAGACAACGTCATGGTTCTGCCTTCGAGGAAAACCAGGCCAGACTGCAGAACGTTTTCGAAACCCAATATCTTCACGAGGCTGAAATGATGGCTTCGATGCTCGAATCCGAAGGCATCCCGACCCACCTTTTCAACCGTCACAACGCCAGCATCCTGATCCACCCGATGAGCGAGATGCAGGTTAAGGTGTTGGTTCCTCATGATGAAGTGGAACATGCCTTGGCTTTGATTGAACATTATCGGAATTCGATCACTCCCGAAGACTCTTCGATTGCCTGAACTCTGATCCCCCAGATGGATCTTGCTTCTTATGTGAACCGTTTCTGTCTCTTTTTCAGGGACGGGCGGATTGACGCGGGTTGGATTTCGGGACTTCAAAAAAATAAACTCGCAATTCAGCCTCTCCAAGGAAAGGTTCTATTCCTCGCCCCGAACCGCTTGTTGTTTGACTGGCATGCTGCAGGGATCACTCCGTCGAATGCATTGTCAGAACTTCAGCGTGATTGGGATGATGCTCATCAGAAGAAAAACGAACACGATCTGGAAACCATCCATCAGTTGCTGGAAGCAGGTTCTTCTTTCACCTTGGATACGATTGCAGGGGATTTTCTCAATGATCCTGATGATGCGGCTGAGAAACTGTCTCTCCTTTTGGCCTTAAGAGAAGACAATCGCTGGTTCAAGCGTAACCGTGACCTGACCTATACGCCCCGAACCGAGGAGGAAATCGAACAGCTCGAAATTCAGGCACAGCGGATCCGCGAAAGAGAAGCTCAGAAAGAACGGATTCAGGGATGGATTCAAGAGCTTGAAGGCCCAAAAAGCGAATCCGAATCCTGGCAGGAAGAATCCCGGGCCAAATGGCTGGATCAATTGGAGAAGATGCTGGTTCAGGGACATGAAAGCCCTGCCTGGAAGGAAATGGCTCCGTTGTTAGGCTGGGGGCAGGTGATGAGCTACTCGGAAGAAAGAAAGCTCAAATCATGGCTGAATCAGGCCGGACGAAACGTCAACCCAACCCGACTGATCGTGCTCAGGGCAAATGGCGGGAACCTGTTTGAAAAAAAAGACTGGTTGGCAGTTCAGGACCTGTCGGATAAAAGTTTATCTGGGTTGGATCAGGTTCCGGATACCCATGAAACGCTGACCATCGATGGTCCAAAAACGAGGGATTTTGATGATGCACTGACGGTCATCAGTTGGAATACCACCAGCATCCAGCTTGCGGTCCACATCACCGATTTAAGTCGGGTGCTTCATCCGGGAACCCCGCTTTTTCATGAGGCAGAGCAGCGTATTTCCTCTGTCTATACACCGGAAGCCGTCTATCCCATGTTTCCGGAAGATCTCTCCAACGGCATTTTTTCCCTGAAAGCCGGGGAGGAGCGCGCGGTTCTTAGTTTTCATTTTCAACTTTTCCTCAAGGGAGGATGGCAGCTTCAAAAAGTGGTTGCAGAAAAAATCCGGGTCCAGCGAAATCTCAGTTATGCCGAAGCGGATGAATTAATTGTCAAAAAGGAAGGGTTCTGGGAAACCCTTCTTTTATGTTGTGAAGCATTGCTCAAATCGAGATTGGAGGAGGGCGCCCTGAATCTACCCCGTCGAGAATTCGAGATCAATGTTTCTGATCCGAAACGGGTTCTGATCAATCCTCTGGACCGGAACAGCCCTGCCAATCGGATCATCGAGGAACTGGCCGTTCTGGTTAACCGGGAAACGGGGAGGCTTTTTCATGAGGCATCTTTTCCCGGAATCTACCGTGGTCAGGCCCCCTACGAACTGGTCAAGGAACTCAAACCCGATGAAGAAATGACTCTGGATCACATCAGCATCGAGGCAGCGAAACTAGGCATGGTTGCCGAACCTCATGCCGGGTTGGGCTGTGAATTCTATATGCAGGCGACATCACCGATCCGCCGTTTTCTCGACCTTGTCACTCAGATCCAGCTCACTGCCATGCTCGGCAAAAAAGAATCAGTTTTTACAGAAGATCAATTGATGGGCTGGGCAGAGACGATCCAGACCCGTCAACGAGAATACAACCGGGCCGAAAGAGAGGTGATCCATTACTGGAAAAGCCTTTATCTGCAACAACATACAGGACTGACCTATCAAGCACGGGTCCGGCGTCAACTTCCCCAGCAGCGAACCGAGTTGGAAATCTCCGAACTCGACTATGTCTTTACCACAGGCGGGTTCGAAAAACTGGAACCTGAAACCGAGTTGCTCCTGCTCCTCGAAGAAGTCCAACTCGAACCCCTGAGACTTAAACTCCGGGCTTGTGAAGTGGATCAGGATCGAAATAGCTAGATTTTCAATTGTCACATGCCTTGAGAACGTTGCCTTCCCAGACATCGCAACGTCTGCCGGTGAGGTTGAATTTCGCGTTGTAGGAGAGGGAGGGATATTTTATTTCGAATTGCCGCCCGGAATTATCTTTGATAAGGATTTCATTGTAACTGAGATTCCAACCGCCAAAGAATTTCAGGTTGAGGTTGGCAAAGCGTTTCCGGTAAGTCAGACTCCCTGCAGAAAATTCTCTACTTCCTGCACTAACCCCAATGGTTTTCAGAAATTCCACACCTGCCATTTGTCCTTTGATGTCGGTATTTAGGTTTTCTAATCCTTCGAAGGTTTGTTCAGCCGGAAGTTTTGTGATTTTTCCGACATCGTAAGCAAATTTTGTAGAAAAATTCTCTAAAAAATTGAAATTTAACTGAACTCCATAGATGGTTTTTGCTGGTTCAGAGTATTCGTATTTTTGATTAGCTCCAAAGAAATCGCATGCTTTTGAATCTCCAAAGTCGCCACTGACGGTACAACTGAAATTGGATTCACTCTTGTTATCACGTTCAAAAGATGCCTTTACCTGAGGTTCATGGGTGGCAGCCAAAACCATGAATGATCCAAAAGGAATAATGACTCCTAAAGTTGGCTTCAGGAAACTGCTTTTGTAGGTACTTTTAATTCTATAACAGTTCTCAGGAGTGTTGGTATTTGTATGCTCAGTTGGAGCTGAATGGTCTCCGTAATAAAGGTAATGGGTTTGGGAATTAACGGTACACTTCCAGATATCGTGGGTAATGTCAGATTGACGGTTCTGGAGGTTGAAGTTCACTCCGACCAGGGCAGGTCCCAATTTGGTTCCCAAAACCAGCCCTACGCGTGAATATGAATCATTGTCTGAGTTAAAACGGTATTGTTTGTCGTGCTTATATTCCGTTTGATCCGTTCGGAGGGTTATACCGAAACTTCTTGTTGCGAATTTTAATCCAATACCTGCTGAGGTTGATTTTTCATATTCAACCTGGTTGGAAACGGCTCCAGCGTCCTGGTAATAAAGGCGTTGAATGTTTACATCGGAGTCGTAACTAGGCGGACGTGGAGGTTCGATTTCAAAATAATCTTCATCCAATTGGCTTATAGTTGCAGGGTTGTCGGTCAATCGTGGACGGTGTTGGTCAACAAACGCAACAAATTCGGGCTCATAAGCCTGAACGCAAGCGATTCCTGCGAAAGTCCAAATAACGCAAAATGAGAAAAAGATTTTTTTGAACATGATTAATATTCATTATTTTCCCTTTTATCGACATTTCGGATGATCTCTTTAATGC
>LNZD02000088.1 GCA_001469005.2 SAR324 cluster bacterium lautmerah10 | reverse complement strand
AGCGTATGGAGATCAATGTGAAAAGTGTGGATCAACTCTGAGTCCTGAGGAATTAATAAATCCTAAATCAACAATCTCTAATTCATCTCCAATTCTTAAAGAGACCAAACACTATTATATCAAACTTGATGAATTTGAGGAATTTATTAGAAACTGGATAACGGTTGAAAATAAACATAAATGGAAGACAAATGTTGTTGGACAGGTTAAGTCATGGTTAGATAGTGGGTTAAAACCAAGGGCGGTTACAAGAGATCTGGATTGGGGTATACCTGTAAAAATAGATGATGAAGATGGCAAGGTACTATATGTTTGGTTTGAGGCACCTATTGGATATATCTCATCTACTATTGAATGGGCTAATGCAAATGACAAAGATTGGGAGCAATATTGGAAAAATCCAGAAACTAATCTTATTCACTTTATTGGTAAAGACAATATTGTTTTTCATTGTATAATTTTTCCAATTATGCTAAGAATGTTTGGTGATTTTATTCTACCTAAAAATGTTCCAGCAAATGAATTTTCTCTTCCAGGGAGTCCAGGGTTTCTGCAGGATCAATCATGAGACTTTCCTGGGCGATGATGGGACCCGTATCTACCCCTGCATCGACAAAATGCACCGTCACCCCGGTTTCCCGGACTCCCGCGCGAAAGGCGTCACCGATTCCATCCTTTCCTGGAAATTCAGGAAGCAGTGAAGGATGAAGGTTGATCATCCGGCCTTCCCAAACCTTTAACAGGGTCGGTCCTATAATGCGCATGAATCCTGCCAGGACCACCATTTGGATTCGGGATTGTTCAAGCTGTTTCAGGATTTCAGATTCATAGTCCGATTTTTTGCGAAACTTCTTCGCCTCAAAAACAAAGGTGTTCAATTTCAGCTCTTGAGCTTTTTTGAGAACCGGTGCTGAAGGTTTGTCGCAAACAACTAAATCAATACTGACCCCCGGAAGCCTGCCTTCTTCGATTGCATTTGCGATGGCAAGCATATTGGAACCCCGTCCGGATGCAAAAACAGCCAGGCGCATTTTAATGGATGATCACATTACGGTTTCCGGAAATCACTTTTCCGATGGTCACCGGTTGTTCACCTTCTTGATGTAAAATTGAAAAAACTTGATCACGGTGTTCCGGGGAAAGACAAATCACAAAACCGATGCCCATGTTGAAAACCGGAAGCATCTCCTCTTGACTGAGATTCCCTTTTTCTTGAAGCCAATCAAAAACAGGAAGGTTTTCCCAACTTCCGGAATCCAATTCTATCGCGGCACCCTCAGGCAACATCCGAGGAAGGTTTCCTGGCAGTCCCCCACCGGTTACATGAACCATCCCCTTTATCGGAATGGTTTGCATCAGTTTTAATAATGGTCTGACGTAGATCCTTGTGGGTTCCAGCAAAACCTCTCCAAGGGTTTTTTGACCAGAAGAAACATGAGCGTCCATGCTCTGATTCAGGTGCAGGGAGTTATCTTCCAGAATTTTTCGAACCAGGGAGAACCCATTGCTATGGATACCGCTGGAAGGAAGTCCGATCAGTTGGTCGCCCGGCAGGATTTTTTCTCCGTTGATCAGCTTTTCCTTTTCCACCACTCCCACTGCAAATCCCGCAAGATCGTAGTCCTCGCCTGAATACATTCCAGGCATTTCTGCCGTCTCGCCCCCGATCAAAGCACAATTGGACTGCCTGCAGCCTTCACTGATTCCGCTAACGATGGTAGCTACTTTATCCGGATGCAGTTTTCCGCATGCTAGATAATCCAGAAAATAAAGCGGTTCTGCACCCTGAACCAGAATGTCATTAACACACATTGCCACCAGATCGATTCCGATGGTGTCATGCTTTTCCAGTTCAAAAGCCAGTTTGAGTTTGGTTCCGACCCCATCGGTTCCTGAAACGAGAACCGGGTTTTTCCATTTGTTTGGATCGAGGTGAAACAACCCTCCAAAGCCCCCGAGTCCTCCAATCACTCCGGGTCTGAAAGTCCTTTGAGCCAAGGGTTTCACCTTGTCCACCACCTCATCCGCAGCATCCAGACTGACTCCTGCCTGCTGGTAGGCAGTGCTTTTCATGAGGCTTCCTTTGCTCAAGGATGAGGTGTTACTCAAGTTGTGGGTGTTGGATATTTCCCGTTGAAACAGGACAGGCAATGTCCCTGATCTTCTGAAAGATCTTCCCTGCCGGTCGCCTGAATCATCCCTTTTTCAGAGAGAAAATGGAGGGAATCCGCACCGATTTCATCACGGATTTCATCAACAGACATTTCTGCCGCGATCAATTCCATGCGCCTGGCGGTGTCAATTCCATAGAGGCAGGGATGCGTAATCGGAGGCGAAGTGACGCGCATATGCACCTCAGTCGCGCCATTGTCCTTAAGCATCGAAACGATTCGTCCGCTGGTGATACCGCGAACGATGGAATCATCTACCAACACCACACGTTTGCCTTCCACGGCTTTGCGCACCACGCTCAGTTTCATCTTCACCCCACGGCGGCGAAGTTCCTGGTTGGGCTGGATGAAGGTTCTGCCGACGTATCTGTTTTTCATCATCCCCAATTCATAGGGAAGTCCGCATTGCTCAGCATAGCCAACCGCCGCGGCCAAACCTGAATCCGGAACACCAATGACCAGATCCGCTTCAGCAGGGGCCTCCCGGCATAACTCACGTCCCAGTTCTTTTCGAACCGAATGAACGCTGATTCCGTCGACTTCACTGTCAGGGCGGGCAAAATAGATGTACTCAAAGGAGCAGATTTTCCTGGTTTGCACCCCCGTAAAGGAACGCATCTGCAAACCCTTTTCATCAAAAACGAGCAGTTCCCCGGGCTTGATCTCACGGACAAAATCCGCCCCTATGGTGTTGAGCGCGCATGTTTCAGAACTGACGACCCATGCATTTTCGAACTGTCCCAGGGAAAGCGGCCGGAAACCTCTTGGATCCTGGGCGGCAATCATCTGCTTTTCCGTCATCAATAAAAGTGCATAAGCTCCATCGATTACTCTCAGGGCATCCTGAAAAGCATGATCGATTGGAGGCCCGGCACGTGCGATCAGATGGGATACCACTTCGGTATCGCTGTTGGTCTGAAAAATCGAACCCTGGCGTTCCAACTGATCACGGAGACGTTTGGCGTTAACCAGGTTCCCATTGTGCGCGACCGCAACCTGACCGCCGGTATAGCGGAACACCAAAGGCTGGGCGTTCAGAAGTCCACTGTCTCCGGCTGTTGTGTAACGGACATGTCCGATGGCCTGATTCCCTTCGAATTCCAGGTATTCATCACGGGAAAAGACTTCACTGACCAACCCCTGTCCGCGTCGGGTATGGATGGTCTCTCCGTCGGAAACACTGATGCCGGCGCTTTCCTGGCCACGATGCTGTAAAGCGTGGAGCCCAAGAAAGGTCAGTTCTGAGGCTTTGGGGTGACCAAAAATTCCGAAGATGCCGCACATGAATCAGGCTGCCTGTTTCTCTCCGGAGAACCCTTGATTTTCAGAGTTCATGATGTTTTCCAGTGCGTTTTCCCAAAGTTGCTGCAACTCAGGAAGTTCTTCCTGTATCAGGAATTTTCCGTTAAGGGCGATGTCAAAACGCCCAGGCATGACCACTCCAACACGCTCACACGGGATCTTCCTGCTTTGCATCAGTTTTTCCAGCATCAAAAGATTTTGAGGAACTGTTGAAAGTAATATCCGGGACTGGCTTTCGCTGAAAAGGGCAAGATCGTCCCGGATTCCTGACTCCCAGTCGACATGAACCCCCAGCTCTCCTTTGCAACTTGTCAACAGGGCCATGACAAGCCCACCCTGGGAAAGGTCATGTGCCGAGGCAATCAAGTTTTGCCGGATTGCTTCAAGAACTGCTTCCTGGAGATTTTTTTCCTTTTCCAGATCGAGGGCTGGAGGCATCCCGAAGATGCTTCCTGTCATGAATTGCTGCAAGGCGGAAGCTCCAAGTTCTTCTTCGGTTTCACCCAAAAGCAATATCACATCTCCAGCCTGTTTCCAGTGTTGGGTTGTTTCATGCTCCGGGTGTTCTACCAGCCCGACGACCCCAATCAGAGGAGTCGGGTAGACTGCTTCACCTTCGGTTTCGTTGTAGAGGCTGACATTCCCTCCAGTTACAGGCAATTCGAGGCTTTGGCATGCTTCACAAATTCCTGTCACCGCTTCCCGAAGTTGCCAGAAGATTTCAGGTTTTTCTGGATTTCCGAAATTCAAACCATTCGTCAGAGCCAGGGGCTGTCCTCCGGAACAGGTCACATTCCTTGCAGCTTCGGCAACCGCGATACGCCCTCCGGTCTGCGGATCGAGTTCAACATACCGTGAATTACCGTCAATGCTCATTGCCAGTGCTTTATTCGTTCCTTCAATTCGGATCACGGCTGCATCCGATCCGGGTCCTACGGAAGTGCAGGTTCTTACCATCGAGTCATATTGTCGGTAAACCCAGCGTTTCGAGGCCAACTCGGGTTGAACGATCATCTCTTTAAAGAGTGCTCCAATATCATCTGGGACATCCCAGGTCACTGCATTTTTCTTCTGCCTCGAAAGCTGCTTTTCAGAAGGAACCGCATCGCGCTGATAAAGCGGGCAGGATCCCAGCAGTCGATCCAAAGGCAATTCGGCCGCCAGTGCCCCCCTGTGTTTGAGACGCAAGACCGTTTCCGGGATCACTCTCCCAATGGTGCATGCTGGGACTTCCCATTTTCTGCAAATTTCAAAAACCTCCTCTTCTCTTCCTGCTTTGGCAACCAACAGCATCCTCTCCTGGGATTCAGAAAGCATGATTTCGTAAGGAGACATTTCCAGGGCTCTTTGAGGCACAAGGTCCAGATCGAGTTCCATTCCGTTCCCACCCTTTTCCGCCATCTCCGTACTTGAACAGGTGAGTCCTGCTGCTCCCATATCCTGGACGCTGATCACTGCTCCAGACCGGAAAAGTTCGAGGCAGGCTTCGAGCACCAATTTCCCCATAAACGGATCCCCAACCTGAACTGAAGGACGTTTTGCTTCGGATTCTTCATTCAATTCTTCGGACGCGAACGTAGCGCCATGGATTCCATCTCTTCCAGTAGCAGCACCCACGTAAATCACAGGATTGCCGATGCCCTCGGCTCGGCCATGCTGCAAGTCCTCATGCCGGATCACTCCCACACACATTGCGTTCACCAGGGGATTCCCGGAGTAACATGCATCGAAGCCGACTTCTCCCGCAACAGTTGGTACTCCGATACAGTTGCCGTATCCAGCGATTCCTGCCACTACTCCACCAAAAAGGTATTGGTTGCGTTTGATGTTCGGAGAGCCTGGATCCTTTTTGTCGGACAAGGGTCCGAAACGCAATGAATTGAGAAAAGCAACCGGCCTTGCTCCCATGGAATAAATGTCCCTCAGGATTCCACCAACTCCCGTAGCCGCACCCTGATAGGGTTCGATTGCCGAGGGATGATTATGACTTTCGACTTTGAAAACCACGGCCCAGCCATCTCCCAAATCCACGACTCCGGCACCTTCACCAGGACCTTGAAGTACATTCGGTCCCTCGGTGGGGAAACGGGAGAGTTGCATCTTGGAGGTTTTGTAACTGCAGTGTTCCGACCACATTACCCCGTAGATCCCGGTTTCGGTAAGATTCGGTTTCCGGCCCAGCAATTCACAAACAAGTTGGTATTCCGAATCGCTCAGACCCAGACTTAGGTAACTTTGCTGTGTTGAAATTTCTTCCGGAGTCGGTTCAGGCGGCATCGGCTGTTTCCGGAAACAGGTTAAGGGCTGACTCAAAAAGACGACGGCCGTCACTGCTGCCCATCCAGTCCGCCATGGCCCGCTCAGGATGAGGCATCATCCCCAGCACATTGCCTTTGGAGTTGAGGATGCCTGCGATTTTATCAACAGAACCATTAGGATTGCTGCCTGATGCATAACGGAAAACGATCCGGTTTTCCGCCTGGAGATGTCTTAAGGTGAGTTCATCACAAATGTAATTTCCCTCACCATGGGCTATCGGGAGACGAATCAATTCCCCCTGTTGGTAACGCGAAGTAAAAGAAGATTGGTCCTGAACCACCTCGATGAGAGGAGTATCACAGATGAAATGCAGCCCGGAATTACGCTGAAGCGCTCCGGGCAGAAGCCCGCACTCGGTAAGAACCTGAAAACCATTGCAAATTCCAATCACCCGGACACCCCTCTCCGCAGCCCGGATCAAAGCCTTAAGGACAGGAGTCCTCGCCGCCAAAGCCCCGGCACGGAGATAATCCCCGTAGGCGAAACCACCCGGAAGCAGAATCAAGTCGAAGGCATCCAGGTTTTCAGTGGTGTACCAAACATATTCTGCATCCACTCCTTCGAATGAATTGACGGCCTTGTAGAGGTCGGAATCACAATTGGAGCCGGGAAAAACAATAACCGCGCAGCGCATCAATCCTCAATTATCTCGAGGTGGTAATCCTCGATGACCGGATTGACAAGGATTGATTCACACATTTTCCGCAGTCTAGCATCTGCCTCATCAGGTGAAATTCCATTGAGTTCGATTTCGATTGATTTCCCGATTCGAACCCCTTGGACCTCGTCATATCCGAGACCCTGAAGCGAGTTCATCACGGCTCGTCCTTGTGGATCCAGAATGTCCTGTTTGAGAACCACGGTGATGATGCCTTTCATGTGATCTCTTCCGTGAGGCGTTGATGGATTTCCAGATAGGCTTCAGTGACTCCGCCCAGATCCCTGCGGAAACGATCCTTGTCCAAAATTTTCCCCGACTCTATATCCCAAAAACGGCAGGTATCCGGAGAAATTTCATCCGCCAGCAGAATCTCTCCTTTTTGATCTAACCCGAATTCCAGTTTAAAATCGATGAGCCGTATTTCCTTGGAAAGCATCAGGGACTCTAAAGCTTCATTGACCGCTAACCCTCTTTTCTTAAGCTCTTCGATTTGCGCTTCAGAAGCCAATTCAAGTAATCGGATGTGTTCTT
Source organism: SAR324 cluster bacterium lautmerah10 (assembly GCA_001469005.2). Taxonomy (GTDB): domain Bacteria; phylum SAR324; class SAR324; order SAR324; family NAC60-12; genus UBA1014. The sequence continues at coordinate 5,648 of LNZD02000088.1, read as the reverse complement.
CTGCAAGGAGCGGGTCACCCAGGTCATCGTCCTTGTAGTAAAACTCCACAATCGGATGAGGAAGTTCCTTTCCTTCCTCCCAACCGATGCGTTTACTAAGAGATCCTGCCGCCACATTACGGACCACCACTTCCAGGGGGATGATTTTCACCCTTCGGACCAACTGCTCGGTTTCTGAAATCTTGCGAACAAAATGACTCGGAATGTCTTTTGTTTCGAGGTGTTCGAAGAAAAAAACCGTGATCGCGTTGTTCAGAAGTCCTTTATCTTTCAAACGGTCGAATTTTTGCCCGTTGAAGGCAGTCGCATCGTCTTTGTACTCAACCCGCAAAATTTGCGGATCCTCTGTGATGAAAAGCTTTTTGGCTTTTCCCTCGTAAAGTAGTTCCTCAGGCATGTCTCTTTCCATGAGAAGGATGATTAGTTTTCAGCATGCCCTGCAAAATATAAATCAATTCAGCATCCTTTCCAGAGAATCTTGATCCCAGACCTGGAGTTTGATCAGGGTTTCCAAAAGCTCACTTGGATTCTCCATACTCAGATTGAGGTGTCCCATTTTTCTTCCCGGACGAACCTCTTTCTTTCCATAAAGATGTAATTTTGCTCCTTCCGGAAGAAGTTTCAGGTTCTGAAGAAGTTTATCTTGCTGATCCCCGATCAGGTTCAGCATCAACGCAGGTTTCATAATATGGGTCGGGCCCAGAGGCCATCCAGAAACGGCCAGAAGATGTTGCTGGAATTGAGAGGTTTCACATGAATCCATGGTGAAGTGCCCGGAGTTGTGAGGTCTTGGGGCAATTTCATTGACCAACAGACTCCCATCCGGAAGCAGAAACATTTCCACTCCCATCACTCCGACCAAACCGAGTCCCTCCGCAAGACAAGCAGAAATCCGATTTGCTTCTTTTTCAACCTGACCCGAAATCCTCGCAGGAATACGGCAGATTGTCAGTATATTTTGGCGGTGCAGGTTCTCTGAGACAGGAAAGCTTCGGATCTCTCCTGAACGGCTTCGTGCCACCACAACGGATAGCTCCCGTTCAAAAGGCTGAAACTGCTCTGCAATCAATGACGTTCCTTCCTGATGAAGAGATTCGAATGCAGATTTACATTCTGATTTTTTCAGGATTCGTTGCTGCCCTTTGCCATCATAGCCGCCGGTAACAGTCTTCAGTAAAACCGATCCAAATGCTTCAAATGCCTGTTCCAGTTGCTTAAGGTTCCGGACCTCATGAAAACCAGTCACTTCTATGCCCAGATCCCGGATCGCTCTTTTCTCACGTAATCGATGCTGAGCGGTTCTGAGCATTTGACTTCCCTGAGGAAGATCAACTCTTTGTTCCATCCATTCGACCGAATCTGCATCAACATTTTCGAATTCATAGCTAACAAGGTCGCATTGTTTTGTCAGTTCCCCGAGTGCATTTTTGTCGGTAAAGGAACAAGGCAAATGATCTGCGCCGACCTGCGCTGCAGGTGCTTCTGGATCAGGATCCAAAACCATAAACTTGAATCCTAGGGGATGTCCTGCAAGTACCAGCATCCTTGCCAGCTGGCCTCCACCAAGCAACCCGATGACAGAACCTGGTTGAAGAATTCCTGGATGTTCAATCACGGGAGTTGACTTTCCAGAACTTCATCCCGAATCCTGTCACGCCTCTGTTGAAGAGAGCCTCGCAGCCCAAGATCGTGGATGGATAATATCTGAGCCGCCAGCAGCCCGGCATTGTGTGCTCCTGCTCCTCCAATAGCAACCGTTGCCACCGGAACTCCGCGTGGCATTTGGACAATCGAATAAAGGGAATCCATCCCGTTAAGGCTTGAAGTACGAACGGGAACACCAATCACGGGAAGGAGTGTCTGAGAGGCAACCATACCAGGAAGATGCGCTGCGCCTCCAGCACCCGCGATGATCACCTGTAAACCTCTGTTCTCCGCGTCCTCAGCATATTTTGTCAGCCACTGCGGAGTACGATGGGCAGAAACGACTTTTTTTTCGAATGCCACCTGCAGTTGTTCAAGTACGTCACAGGCTTCTTTCATCGTCTCCCAATCGGATACGCTCCCCATAATGACCCCCACTTTGGGAGTTGTTGAATTTTCAATTTTGGCCATTTCTATCTCAGTTCTTTATCTCCCAATCATTTTATTTCATGATTCGCTAAACTCGATTTCACCGATATCCGAAGTGAACGAAAAGCAATTTCAATACAATTTGCTCCAGGCTGAACGAGTTCCTTGGCAGAAAAGAAAAAATTGATTTTCGATTTTTGAAAAATTTATTTACATATGTAAGCTAAATGATTTATAGCATCTTTTTCTAAAAATTAAGAATTTCGAAATACACCAATTAACTTTATTTCAATGCCCCGTAGAGTTCTTATCGCCACTCCTTGAATAGAATTTTTGAACTCCATCAAAACCATCGATCAAGAGCAGAATGGGTTTATTGAAAAAATTTTAATATGAAAGTTTCTGAAAAGGATTATCAGCTCTATTCCTCAAGAGTTGCCTGGTATTACTTCAAAGCAGGAATGACCCAGGCAGAGATTGCAGAGAAACTTGGGCTTAACCGCTCCAGGGTGATCAACATCCTCAACGAGGCTCGCCGTGACGGAACAGTTTCAATTCATGTCCAGGGTAAAGACGCCAAGCTGGCCAAACTGGAAGAAGCCCTTAAGAAGGTCTGGAATCTCCGGGAAGTGATGGTCATTCCAAAGGTTGCAGACAAGCAACTCAAAGAAAACCTCAGTATCGCGGGGGCTCATTTTCTTGAAACCTGTTTCGATCAAAGAGGTGGGCTAGTCGGACTTGGATGGGGGCATACCGTTTCCGGAATCACGATGTACTTGAGCCGCATACTTCCTGGAAAGACTGAATTCGTTACCCTTTGCGGAGGCGTCACCCAATATCTGGCTGAAAGCAGAACTGGAAATGTTGGTGCACCTTTATCTGGTTTCTATTATCCCTTTCATGCTCTTCCCACTCCGCTTCTTCTGAGCACCAAAAGTCTTTGTGAGAATCTTTTGAGCGAAACTGAAGTGCAAACCGTGATGGAGAAAGCACTGCATTCCGAAATTGCCCTGGTCGGAATTGGAGCTCTGATGCCTAATTCGGAATTTGTTAGATTTGGATACCGCTCCGCGGATGAATTAAAAACTTTGAAAAAGGAGGGGGCTGTCGGTGAGATGCATGGAGAGTATTTTGACAAAAGCGGAGAAGTTCTCAATCTCGAGCATCATGATCGACTCGTCACGGTAAAGTTGGGGCAGCTGAAAAAAATGAAACATGTCATTGGGATTGCAGGAGGTTCAGAAAAATTAGATGCCATTCGTGGGGCTATCAGCGGAGGGATCATCCACTCCCTGATCACAGACGAAACCAGTGCACAAAAACTTATTTAAAGGATCATTTTAAGAACTTTGGGAATGTCACTCCGAAACGAACAAATCCAAAAATTGGAATCCGAAGCATTCGAGGTACTGATCATTGGTGGCGGAATCAATGGCTCTGTGGCAGCTGCAGCATTGTCATCGAGAGGAGTCAAAACCGCCCTCATTGACCGAAAAGATTTCGGAAGCGAAACCAGCCAAAGTTCTTCGAACCTGATTTGGGGAGGCATCAAATATCTTGAGGGACTTGAATTCAAGTTGGTCCGTGAGCTTTGCCGTTCGCGAAACCAACTGATTCGAGCCTACCCTTCTTCTATTCGAGAAATCCGCTTTTTCACCAACCTCGACAAAGGGTTCCGATTTCCAGCTCTTTTTATCTATCTTGGATCCCTCATTTATTGGTTCATTGGAAACTGCTTTACCCGACCACCAAAGTTGCTTTCAAAAAAATCCATCAACCACTTGGAACCTGTGGTCAATACGGAAAAAAGTATAGGAGGAATTGAATACTCTGATGCCTATCTGGTCGAACACGACACCCGTTTTGTCTTCCAATTCATTCGACGGTCCCTAAAAGCAGGTTGTGCTGCCGCCAATTACATTGAATCTCTAGGATCAGAGCAGCAGGAAGATAAAACCTGGCTGACAAAAGTCCGCGATACTCAAACGGGCAAAGAATGGAAGGTCCGTTCTAAAATCGTGATCAATGCATGCGGGCCATTCGTTGACTTTCAAAACTCATTGAGCCAGCAAAAGGGGAAACATCGACATGTTTTTTCCAAGGGTATCCACTTGGTGGTTCCAAGACTGACAGAGATCGAGAGGGTACTGACTTTTTTTGCTGACGATGGGCGCCTTTTTTTCGCGATTCCGATGGGGAATCGTACGGTGATCGGGACAACAGACAATAGGGTTACTGAACCCGAAACAGAAGTTACAGATGAAGACCGCAGGTTTGTTCTGGAAAACATCAATAAACGTGTGAACCTAAAACAACCTCTTGAAGAAAAAGACATTTTATCCGAACGCTGGGGGGTTCGTCCGTTGGTGTTGGAAACCGATCAAGTCGATCTAAACAGTGACTGGACCAAACTTTCCCGTAAACACGCGATTGATACCGACCCTGAATTTCGGCATATCAGCATTTACGGTGGCAAACTCACTGATTGTTTAAATATTGGGGAAGAGTTATGCCAGGAAGTCTCAAAAATGGGAATCACCCTACCTCATCCTGAGATAACATGGTTCGGGGAACCAGAGGCTAAAAGACGTCAGGAATTCCTCAATCAGGCGAGCGAGTTTGAACTGGATAGTCCTTTTCACCAATCACCCAATGAAACGAAAGCCGAATGCCTTTGGCGCCGATATGGAGAAGAAGCCTTCGAATTGCTGGAAATGATACGTCAGGATTCTTCACTCTCTAAGCCTCTTTTCCCTGAAGCAGAAAATCTTCTATGTGAAATTCATTTGATCGCCAAAAAGGAGATGATCGTCTCCCTTGCAGACCTTCTTCGAAGACGAACAAGACTGGCACTGCTTTTTCATCACGACTTCCTCAAAAACTCAAAAAATCTCAAAGAAGCGGCTTCCATCATTTTCGGGAAACAAACTGAAAATCAGTGGTCTGAATATTTCTGAGTCCTCCTTGAAATGCCGGAACACAAAGTTTTCCTTCATTTATAAATCATGGACGATGGGAAAGAAAATCCCTCCTGTCCCTACGATTTTTCAGGGGAAGATATGAGGTTTGGAAAAAAAGTTTCATAAATGAAGAATTCTTTCTTGATAGTTGAGTATGATCTGCGAGACTTTCCCGATTCTGGCATATTGAAAAATCATGAATTTGGAATATGATCAACTTTTCAAAGATCGTGCTGCATGAAGAATTCAAATATGAGGAAAAAAATTGCCATTGAAATAAGAATCTAGTAAAAATTGGCTGCTGAATATATTTCTAGTCCCAATGCAAAATCCCCTTAAAAGAATGCATTTAAAGATGAGTTTTGTTCTAAAGTTTATAACCACCACTTTTATAAGCATTATTCTTTTTTTGCCCAGTTATCTATCAGCTACTGACGTTGGATTTTTCGTTTTGAATTCTAAAGCACCTGAGAGGGACCAACCAATCGCTTTCAGTCACAAGCTTCATGTTTCACAAAATGGTGTAGCGTGCCAATATTGCCATCTTTACGCTAGAAGATCCTACTCTTCAGGAGTTCCACCGGTCAGTACTTGCGTTGGGTGTCATGGCTCAAA
>LNZD02000087.1 GCA_001469005.2 SAR324 cluster bacterium lautmerah10 | reverse complement strand
ATTTATATAAATAACTTCAAGAAACTGGATTTTGGTTCCGGAAGCGCATTAGCGATGATATTGGGCTTCATCACATTATTCCTCGCCATCATGTTTTATACTTTTCTAGACAGGGGAGAGAAACAGTGAAAAGAAGCAAAATTAAATACTATTGTCTGGTTTATTCTGCTTCTTTCGTTTTTCTGGTTGTTTTTGTCGGTCCCTTTCTGTGGCTGGTAAGTTCAAGCCTACAACTGGAAAGACAAATCATGCAGGTCCCGCCTGTTTGGTATCCAGACCCCTTAAATTTTGAAAGTTATAAAGAAATTTTTTTCGGTGCTTTTTACGATGAAACTTATGTTTCTACTTATGGAAAAAGTTCATCTTATCAATCAAGAATCTATTTAGGTTCTTTCCTCAATAGCTTAATCATTGCTTTGAGTGTCTCTTTGTTCAGTGTGATTTTCGGTGCATACGCGGCATACCCCATCGCCAGGATGGATTTTAAAGGGAAGTATGTTCTTTTGTTCTCGATTTTAGTCGTCAGATTAGTTCCGGCTTTGGCTTTAGCGATTCCAATTGTTTTGTTTTCAAAAAAAATGGGGATGAGTGACAATTTGATTACCTTAATTTTCATCAACATGTCGTTTGTCTTACCCTATGTCATTTGGCTTCTTCAGGCTTATTTCAAAACCATTCCTTCAGAATTGGAAGATGCAGGTAGAATCGATGGCTGTAACCGACTGGAAGTGGTGAACAAAATAATCCTCCCCTTATCCATACCCGGTCTAGTAACGACAGCCATTTTGGCCTTTTTACTGTCTTGGGGTGAATTCCTTTTTGCATTACTGATCACTGAAACTGAAAAATCATACACAAGCACCGTCGTTGCTGCTATGTTTGCCACGACTGTGGCTGATATCAGCTATGTAACCATTATTGCTGCAGGAGTCCTTGCTGTGATACCACCAGTGGTTTTTGCGCTCATCTTCCAAAAATACATCATGAGCGGATTGCTTTCCGGTGCTGTCAAAAATTGATCCATCTTTTATCATCATTCAAAAAGACGGGTCATACTCAATTGACCTGATCATTGAATCTTCCAATTTAGAAAAATAAATTTGAATCATGCCTTTTAAAACAAAAAAACGTGGGAAGCTGACTTACTATTATGAAGGTGAGGATGCCGTCCTTTCTGCAATGGTTGTCGAGGAACAGGCGGATGGTGACTTAAGAATTTATTTTTCCGGATTAACTGGTGGATACTCGGCCACTTCGGTTTTGAAACTTGATACAGTCACCACGATGGATCCTGCCGTCGAAATCCCCCTGGTTTTTCAGTGTTGGGAGCATTGGTTAAAGGAAGCAGGAATATGCCAGTCCATAGCTGAAATTGATTTTATTGAACTCCATGCCTTTGGAGCTCAACCCAAATCCCCAAGTCCTCTGTCCGACCCTTCAGGTTACAGAAAGGAGCAGAAAAGATTGCGAGCAGAATATGCGGAAGCTTACCGGAATTTTTTCAAAGAAAAATGTCCTGAAAATGGGCTCCCTGCAAGATTCACCGTTCATGTGGTGGATTTTCCAGACGAGGCCGCCTCCTATGAATTTTACTCCGTGGGTTTATTACAAAAAAGCCGGTGAGCCTGATCCAACTCGATGAAAACACCAACCCGGTTGAACTGAATCAAGTGAGATGGATCCCTCCAAACTCGCTCAATCAAAAAGAAAATATTTTATGACTTCTTCCTACGATTCTTTGGGCATAAAACGGGTCATTAATGCCAATGCCACGCTGACGAAATTAGGAGGATCCCTTATGCCTGAAGAGGTCATCCAGGCAATGGTGGAAGCCTCAAAAACCTTCGTTGATATCCATCAACTTCAACAGACTGTGGGGCAAAGGCTTGCTGAATTAACCCGGAACGAAGCCGCCTACGTCAGTTGCGGAGCGGCGACGGGTTTGTTGCTGGCAACAGCCGCATGCATTGAAAAGAAATCAAAAAACGCCTATGAGCGTTTTCCACAATGGGGGAAAATCTCCAACGAGGTCATCGTCCAGAAGATGCATCGGAATTCTTATGATTATGCGATTCTTGAAGCGGGTGCTTCTATTGTTGAAATCGGCAATCAACATCAGACGCTTCCCGATGAATTGGAAAATGCCATAAGGAATCAAACCATTGCCGTTTTCTGGTTTCAAGGGGCAATGAATCAGCCATCCGAATTATCATTGGATCAGGTGATCGAAATATGTCGTCCCAAAAATATCCCGGTCATTGTTGATGCTGCAGCCCAACTCCCTCCCGCTTCGAACTTCTGGAATTTCACCCATCAAGGCGCAGATCTCGCGATTTTCAGTGGAGGCAAGGACCTCAGCGGCCCCCAGGCCTCAGGGTTGATCCTGGGATCAAAAGAGCTGATTGAAATCATCAGTGGATTAGGAGCTCCTCATCATGGGATCGGCCGTCCTATGAAGGTCGGGAAAGAGGAAATGATGGGTCTCTTGGCGGCAGTGGAGCGGTATCTTTCTCTCGATCATGAACAACTTTTTGAAACCTATGAAGCACGAGTTACCTATTGGATCAATGAACTCGATGGGCTTAAGGGGCTCAGGGCTATCAGAGATTATCCCAACGAAGCTGGGCAACCGGTAGCACGCACTAAAGTAGTACTCCCGGAATCACACAACAAAGATACTGTAATTCAGGATCTATTACAGGGTGAACCGATGATTTCTGTAGCCCCTTCAGAAACTGAAAACGCGCTGTTATTAAATCCCATGACAGTGAAAGATGGAGAACCTTCCATTATCAAGGAGCGAATCCTTGAGGTCATGGGTTGAATCGAATTTTTAAAAAACCCCATAACCACTTCGAATATTTTTAAATTCAAAATTATAAGCCCCATGAACCGCCCTGACCCTTCCGATTTTCGCACCCAAGTAACTAAGCCTGAAGACTTTGACAGTTTTTGGGACTCAATACTGAAAAGTTCTGATTCGATTCCACTTAATGCAACCATGACTCTTGACCCAATGCGTTCGAGTGAGGATGTTGAAGTCTATGAAGTACACTATGACAGCCTGGATCAGGTTCGAATTGCAGGATGGTATTGTCTTCCTCGAAACCGAACGGAACCGCTTCCTGCCAGAGTTTTTTATCCTGGATACATCAGTGAACCGACTCTACCTAAATCCCATGCAGCTCAAGGTTATGCGACTTTTGGCGCGGCACCAAGGGGCAAACTGAGAAGTAATGCTCAGATTAACCCGGGTTATCCGGGCCTGTTGACCGAAAACATCAACGATCCCCAGAGCTATGTTTACAAAGGGTTCTATGTGGATGCCATCAGGGTCATTGATTTCTTGTTCGAAAGACCGGAAGTGGATTCTGATCGAATCGGGGTTCAGGGAAGCAGTCAGGGGGGAGCATTAACTCTGGTGGCTGCAGCGCTTAGGCCAAAAATCAAAGCAGCCTCTGCAGGTGCTCCTTACCTTACCGGCGTAATGGATGCGGTCCAATTGACTCGCACCTACCCCTACGAGGAAATCAATGACTACTTACGACAACATCCTCAAAATTTGGAAGACGTCTGTCATACCTGGAACTATTACGATTGCATCAATCTCGCAGAACGTATTGATTGTCCCATCATCGTCTATATTGGGATGCAGGACGATGTATGCCCTCCCGAAACGGCTTACCCGCTGATGGCTCAGATTTCATCATCGGATAAACAACTCTATGCTTACGATGGACACGGGCATGATGCAAATCATCATGAAAACGACGCTATTGTGGATGCATTTTTCGATCGTCTTCTGAAATAGTGCACTCCCTCCATTTTGAGAATTAGGACGAAATGAATAAACCACAGGATTTTGATCAATATTGGAAGAAGGTTGAGGATGAATTAGCTTCAATACAACCTGCAGCAGAAAGAACCGAACTTCACCTGCGATCAGCGCCGGAGGCCAAAGTTTATGGATTGAAACTCACCAGCCTGGATCATTACAGAATCTTCGCCTATTTTTGTGTCCCTTCCGGAAAAGGCCCGTTCCCTGTCATCTACAGATTGCCGAATTACGGAAGTGTTGTTCACATCCCTCCTTTCGAAGAACGATGCAAATACATCTCAGTAGCATTGTGCCACCGTGGGCAACGTCTTTCGGATCAACCGTTTGCAGCAAAATATCCGGGACTGCTCACTTCTGGAATCGATTCACAACGAAACTATATTTACCGCAGCATCGTGGCAGACTGTCTGAGAGTCATGGACTATCTCGTTTCTTGTGATGATGTTGATTCCCAAAAAATAAGCCTTGTTGGTGGAGATCTGGCACTATTTACTGCTGCCCTGAGAGATTCAGCCTCAGTCTTATTTTATACCCCGTCACTGTTTTACAAGGCACTTCACAAGGCAACCGCCACTCAAAATTATCCTCTCGAAGAATTCAACGATTATCTTCGTTCTTTTCCGGAATCTATCGATCAGATTTCACAAACATTAGCCTATTTTGAACCCATGAACTTTGCTTCCCGGGTTAAATCAGAAGTGATGCTGATGGAAGAATCCGAAGGTGATGCAAATGATTTGGCTGTGTCTTTTGCAAGAGACATTGAGCGCTCTGGCTCAAAGCATTCCAGTTATCAAGATGGGGTGGTCTTGGCAGAGTGGCTTTCAAAAAAACTGCAGACGGGAGAAACTTTGGTTCCAATGCATTGGAGATAACCGTCAGCAGAACAATTAAAAAGTAAGCAAAAAACCAAAATGGAAATGCTCATCAACAGGGAATTCCCTAAAAGGCCTGAAAAGAACAAACTTGATGAACTAAAATCCATTGGTTCTGCAACCATTAGTGCTGAATTAAAGCATCTCGCAGGAATTGAAGATTCCTTCATGCTTGGCCCAAAAACCTGTAACCCGGGTCAATCCATTGCTGGTCCTGCAATCACTCTTCAATTCATGCCAATTCGAGAAGATTATTATAAGGATGAAGCAGAATACCAAAACGTCGAGGAACAACTCCATCGGCATGCTTTGTACCTGGCAGAGGCTGGAGATATCATTGTTGTTGACGCTCGGGGAGATCTCCAAAGCGGAGTTTTCGGGGAGATGATGGTCTCTTATTTTCAGGGAAAAGGTGGAGAAGGAATGATTATCGATGGATGTATTCGAGACTCAAGAAAAGCCTTGGAGACCGGATTAGGAATTTGGTCAAGAGGATTTACTCCAAATTATCATATTCAAACCGGAATTTTTCCTTTTAGTGTGAATCATCCCATAGCTTGCGGTGGACGACTCGTTTTTCCGGGAGATATCATTGTTGCTGATGATGATGGCTCTGTCGTGATTCCCTTAAAACTGGTGGATGGCTTGCTTGAAAAAGCCGGGAGTCACAAGGAATGGGAAAGATTTACGAAAATGAAGTTGTTAGAAGGTGGAGATCTCAGGAAATACTATCCGCTGAACGAAGAAGCCCAAATTGAATACGAGTTATGGTTAAAAAACAATCCTGATCAGTGAAGTTTGTGTCCTAAAAAACTTAAACATTCTTTTTCTTAGAATACCTTTCTAAAAAACCTTACCTCTACCCGCAATATCCCAGGTTGATTCCAATTCACCATTGCGAACTCCATGGAGTTTTTGGTGAAGAAAAACCGTTGAGTCTCCGTAACCCACCTGGAAATCAATAAAGTCTCCAGGCCGAATATCTGTATTTTCCTGGTCCAGGTTCAGGATTCCGTGCTCTGATGACATTCTTACTGAATTGCAGCCGTCCACATTTTTGGGAATAGGATCAACCACCCAACAAGGAAGGGATTTCCAACCGGAATCGGTGATGATCCGGGAGGGGTCAGGCCTGCTTGTCACAACACTTCGAACAAAAATAGAGGGAGTGGTGAGGGTCCCCCATAAATGATATGCGCTGTCTGTGAACACTGCACCTCCAGCTTGGATTTCAGTATGCAAACCATAGTCTGCACATATGAGATAAGTCCCGCTTCCACCTCCACTGATGATTTTCGGATGGAATCCGTTCTGTTTGCATTCTGATAGAGCAACTTCCAAAAGTTTCATCGATGCATCGATGGCTTCCCTTTTGTAAGGGGAATCTTCCATCCCTGCAGCATGCCCCTCCCAGCCCATGAATCCGAGGAAGTTGATGTGATCCAATTCATCAATTAATTGACAGAGGTTCAGAAGATCCTTGATTTGGGTGATCCCGGCTCGGTTCATACCAATATTGATCTCGATCAACACATTAAGATTCACACTCTTTTGTTGAGCTATTTGGTTCATCATCTGAACCACCCCTGCATCATCCACTGCGGTAATTATTTCTGCATCATTACTGAGGGCACAAAGCCGTTCAATTTTCTTTGAACCGACGATTTGATTTGCAATCAGGATACTTTCTACTCCTCCGGAAACCATGACTTCTGCTTCACTGAGCTTGGCACAGGTCACTCCAATCGCACCGGAATTGATGATTTTTTGTGCAATTTCAGGCGTCTTGTTGCCCTTGACGTGGGGTCTCCAATTCAGATTTTTGGATTTAAAAAATGATGATAGGGAAGAAATATTATCCTCCATGATATCCAGGTCGACCCACAGAAAAGGGGTATCGATGTCTTCGAGTTTCACTTCCATTGATTTTAATTTGTTAGATGAATAAGAATTTCGTTTTCAGAAAGATTGCATATCAGAACTTAAAAAGGTTCATCCGGATCTTTTCCCGGATCTTCCAGAGATTTGAGGTAATTCTGGGGGATTCGTTTTTCCGTCTTGGCACCGATCTCTCTGAGTTCTTCGATTCTTCTGACGATGTTGCCTTTACCTTCGCTCAACCGATTCATCCCCTGATGGTAGGATGCCTGAGCATCTGAAATCCTTTTTCCGATCAGGGAGAAATCTTCCAGAAAACCAATGAATTTGTCGTAGAGCGCTCCGCCTTTTTTAGCAATTTCCAGGGCATTCCTGTTTTGTTTTTCCCGCGTCCACAAATTGTTGATCAGTCTCAATGAAAGCATCAAAGTCGAAGTATTGACAAGAATCACATTGTGGTGGAAGGCAAAGCTGACCAGTTCCCTGTCTTTTTCCAAAGCCAAAGACAAAGCCGGTTCGATCGGGACAAACATCATCACAAAATTCAGGGATCCCTTTTGTTCAAAAGCCTGGTGGTACTTTTTCAGGTCCAGGCCTTTGATGTGGTTTTTAATCGATCTGATGTGTTCGTTGCCGAATAAGGTCCTTTCCTCTTCATTTTCCGAAGTTGAAAATTTTTCATAATGGACCAGGGAAACTTTGGAATCAATCACAACCAGTGTGTCGTCGGGCAGGTTGACAATCACATCCGATTGCCTTCTTTTACCTTCTTCTGTGGTGATGCTTTCCTGGACAAAATAATTTTCATTTTCCACCAGACCTGCGTTCTGAAGGTACCTTTCCAAAACAACCTCACCCCATTGGCCCTGGATCTTGGTGTCCCCCTTGAGAGCAGTGGTCAGGTTTCTGGCATCCTGTCCAATCTGAAGGCTCTGGTCCGATAGGCTTTTGATCTGGGTCTTCAGTTCCACCAGGTTTTCTGTTTCCTTCAGATGGACGTCTTCTACTTTCTTTTTAAAACCCTCAATGTTTTCTTTCAGAGGAGTCAGGAGGTTTGAAAGCTGCTCTTTGTTGTTTCTTTTAAATTCCTCTGATTTCTCAGCATAAATCGTATTTGACAGATTCCTGAAACGGTTGGTCAGTTCCTCCATCGCTTTTTCAGTGAACTGTTCCCTGCCCTGAATCGATTCCAGCATCGCATCATGTTTTGACTGCAATCCTTGGAATTCGATCATGACCTCTGAGTTTTTTTGGGATTCCAATTTAAGCTGCTCTCCCAGTTCGAAAATCCTACGGTCCCTTTCCCGGAGGAAATACCAGAGGACTCCACCCATGGAAGAAATCCCAATGAGAAGACCAAGCAGCAGAAAAAATGCTTCGTTTGTCGAAAGACTCGTTTCTCCCATCAGATGCTTAAATGAATCAAGAATCGTTTTTCAAATAACGGTTCCGGAGGTGATTTTTGAAATACTCGGGATTGAGCGGTTCTCCGGTGGCTTCGGTGATCAATTCTTTCGAACTGAGACTCGAGCCTTTGGAGTGAACATTAGTCCGGAGCCAGTCCATCAATGGATTGAAATCTCCTTTTGCTATGGAAGGTAAAATCTCCGGTTTATCTTTGTTTGCACAGGAAAAAAGCTGGGCGGCGGTCATTGCTCCAAGGGTGTACGTTGGGAAATAGCCCCATGCACCATCATACCAGTGAATGTCCTGCAGACACCCTTCCCGGTCGGAAGGTGGAGTGATTCCGAGGAGTTTTTCCAGTCCTTCGTTCCATGCAACCGGCAAATCCGCCATTTTGAGATCTCCGGAAATGGCTGCACGTTCCAGGTCAAAACGCAGGATCACATGCGCAGGATAGGTCACTTCATCCGCATCAACACGGATGAATCCTTTTTCAACTTTGGTATAGAGTCTTGCAAGATTTTCCTCCTCCCATTCAGGACCTCTGGCAGAATAGGCATTACGAATCATGGGCGCGGCAAATTGCAGGAATTCCGGAGACCGGCAGGCCTGCATCTCGATCAAGAGTGATTGACTTTCGTGAATGCTCATTCCACGTGCGGAACCAACAGGTTGCCCTCTCCATTTTGAAGGCAATCCCTGCTCGTACATCGCATGTCCGGTTTCATGCAAGACCCCCATCAAAGCTGAAGTGAACTCCTGTTCATCATAGCGGGTGGTTATAACCGGCGCGTCAGAAGAGCCTTGCCTTACCTGGAA
>LNZD02000086.1 GCA_001469005.2 SAR324 cluster bacterium lautmerah10 | reverse complement strand
GAGTTGTTGTTTAATGCAATGTGTAATGATTTATGGTTGATACTGAGTCCATTGGTTTTTGATTGAAACATGTATTTAGTATTGAAAAAAGTTCTTATTGTGTCGTTTGTGGCTCCCCAATTTAGAGAACTGCTTTCTTCTTCCAGTTTCTTTCCCAATCCTCAATATTCAACGGTTTTAAAATTCAGGACTCTATTGAGGTTTCCTTGGATTTTCCGGGGACACTCTGTTTCCAACGTTTCATCGTGTCACGGATCAATTCCAACTGATTCAGCAGAAGGCGTTGTTGTTCACGATTGAGATGGCTCCAGTCTTCATTGATGTCACGAACCACAAGTTTCAATTCACGATTGGCATCATGAAGGCTTCTGTTTTTCAGTTGATTTTGACCAAGGTGAAAATCTTTAAAACTGGAACGCCGTTCTTCTTTGATCAGTTCCTGGTAATTCCACTGGAAGAGCGCACAAATCTTTTTTAGTAATTCTTCATCCGGAGTGATCTCCCCAGACTCCAATTTTTCATAATACTCAGGATTGAGTTGTAAAAGCAGTGCAAGGCCTTCGATGCTTTGGGAAACCTCTTCCCGAGCTTGCCGGATACGTTGATTCAATGGCTGCGGGGCTTGAATTTCAGGAAGTTCTGGGAAAGTTCCTGAGACTTCATCCATCCGCATCTCATCAAAAGATAATGGCGGGCGGGTCGTATTATAAAGTGGGTGATTTCGGGTTCGCAGTTTTTGCAGGACTTCATTGTAATTCCAATGGAAAAGTCCACAAATACGACGCAGAAGATCATCATCTGGTTGGGTGTTTTCTTCCAGAAGGAGATAGTAATCTTCTGAAACCCCCAGCAGCATCGCCATGCCTTCGGGCGTTTGTCCCGCTTCCATGCGCGCTTGTGCAAGCTTTTGGGCAAAAGGTAAAGATGCAGGTGATGATTGCCCCGTATCAGCGTCACCTTCTTTCTCTGAATCTGATTCCTTATTGAAAGGTCCTTGTAAGGAAATCCGTTTGATGTCTTGGTAATTCCACTCGAAGAGGGTGCAAATTCTTTCGAGGACTGGATCAGGTGGGTTCCAGTTTTCTTCCAGTTGGTTGTACTCTTCTGGTGAAAGCTGAAGCAGCATGGCCAAGGCTTCGACGCTTTGGTTAATGGATTCACGAAATTCTCGGATCATCTCATTCAGCTTTGCCATAACCTTTCCTTAAAAAAAGACTCCAATTCGGATCCCATTTTATCCCTATAAAACGCTGTATTTTCAATCGTTTTTCAAAAGGTGAAAGGCATAACTCTTGGATTCAAGGAGCTTGGGGTTTTGCGCTCATGATGACAAGCCATATGCCTCTTGAAAAATAATTGATAGGTCCATGATATTTAAAGGTATTTTTATTTTATCCCTATTCCTTATGGGAATCGGAAGCTGGGCAGATTCTGCACTGGCCAAGTCCAAAAATTCCGGACTGGGGCCATTGGAATTACGCAACCAATATCCAGTAACCCACCAGTTTCTCTCTCTTCATCCGGAAAACACTGCGACTCAAAAAAAAGGGAAATCCAGACTGAGCTATCACATCGCGGTTGCAAATACATTTGTGAACACCCAAGGACATAGTAAACAGATAACCAAAACGGAACTCCAGAATGGACTGACAGAGAATGATTTTTATGATGATGTCAATTGGACTTCAGGGACAGATGATAAAGTAAGAGGTTTCAGTCTTTACCTGGATGCAGAAACGACGAGGCATACATTCGAATACCGATTTGGGCTTTCAGATTCTTTGGAATTTTCACTCGACCTCCCCTTTCTCTCTTTTGGCGGTGGAGCGATGGACAGCATGATTGAAAGTGTCCACGATACTGTTGGGGTTTCGAATGCGGAATACCGGGGAGCTTTTCGATCTTTTTCTGAAAAAAACCAGTATGCTTTCTACGTCGTCCGGGATGGGACTTTCATCTTTAATTCAGAAGAAAACTTCAACATGGTGGCAGCAGAGCCTGTCATTGGGTTGAAATGGGGGCTTTCAGATGGAGGCTCGGTGATTCCGGCGTTATCGCTGAAATTGGCTTACAAAGTCCCAAATAGCGAAAGGGAGGGATTTTATAAATTAACCCGAAGCGGAGGAGGAGATTGGGGACATTATCTGATTCTCTCCAAAGGATATGGAAGTTGGCTTGCCTATTTCGGCGATGGACAAACCCAAATCCAGGAAAACCATAACCTGGCGAAAACCCTGAAACACCGATTTATGGCGCTCGAATATCGGCTGGGTAAAAAATCGTCCCTGCTCATTCAAACCGTAACCCAAAGCAGTATTTTCCCCAAAACCCATGAACTTCGGGAGCTTGAGGCAAACCAGGAACAGCGTAATTTCAATCTGGTTGTCCCGACCAATTTATTTATGGGGGGATACAAACTGGAATGGAATCAGTTGTTTTGGGAGATGGGTTTTGCTCAGGATTATGCGAACTATGGTAATGAAACGGATTTTGTGATTTTTATTGAAACCGGAATGCAATGGTAAAGTTCAGGACCTTATTTCCCATCCATCTGAATCAGATCATCTGCATCGGATTTTTGTGGATGTCACTGACGTGTTTTACAGGAAATGCTTTTGCCATTGATCAAACCTTTTCCTATCTTTCGGTGTTTTCGGGCAGTCAGGATCTATCTGCCTCTCCAGGTGGGCTAGGC
>LNZD02000085.1 GCA_001469005.2 SAR324 cluster bacterium lautmerah10 | reverse complement strand
GGGTGGGGGTTCACAATCCATCCTGGATAATTCCGCTTGAAACAGGATGATCCCATCGCGGATCTATGGGATAAAATCCTGATTTTTACAAATAAAAGAAGAATGCGGGTGATGCTTCAGACGCCGAGGAAACGGTGCTGGAGATCCTGATCTCCTTGAAGCTCGGATGAGGTTCCGTCCCAGACAACTTTCCCTTTTTCAATGATGTAGTGCCGGTCCGCAATCCGGGTCAGCGCGTCGATGTTCTTATCGACCAGCAGGATCGACTGACCGGCGGATTTCAGATTGCTTACACAATTCCAGATTTCGTTGCGGATCAGAGGCGCCAGTCCTTCTGTGGCCTCGTCGAGGATCAAGAGCTTCGGGTTGGTCATCAGCGCTCGCCCGATCGCGAGCATCTGCTGTTCCCCGCCGGAAAGCTGGTTGCCCATGTGGTGGATCCGGTTCGGGAGCCTGGGGAAAAGGTCGAAGACCCGGTCGAGGTTCCAGGGATTTTCACTTTGGCTGCGGTTGGACGCGGTGGCCACCAGGTTTTCGAGCACCGTCAGGTTCGGGAAAATCTGACGGCCTTCCGGAACGAGGCTCAGGCCGGTTTTGGCAATCTGATACGAGGGGAGTTCCCGGAGTTCCTGTCCCTGGAAACGGATGTTCCCGGATCGTGACGGGACCAGACCCATCACCGAATGGAGGGTGGTGGTTTTGCCCATGCCGTTACGCCCCAGCAGGGTCACCACTTCCCCCTTGCCGACGTTCAACTCCATGCCGAACAGTACCTGGCTCTGACCGTAGGCGGTTTCCAGTCCGTTGATTTCAAGCATAGGTTAATACATCAATTTTCAGGATGATTGTCAATCACCCTGTGGATTTGGTTCATGAAATTGCCTATTTTCCGATTAAAGCATTCTCACTCAATGTGTATCAAAAAATCAATTTTTGATGAAATAAAAAATTAATTTGGAGAGATACCTCCTTGAAAGGATAACTTCGGTAAATTCTTTTTTTCAAAATGATTGTTTTTCCATCATTAGGAAATTTTTCCGAAACAATCTTACGAATGAACATCTGAATAAATGCATTTTTTTATTCTTATCGAAAAAATAATTCCTTGAATAAATCCAACCAAATCATTGTATTTTTTTGAAAACATGATATTCGAAAAACATAAAATAATTGCATAATTCGGTTTATTTTTTTTATCATAATTTCTGATTTTTTTGGTCTATTTTTCATTTTATTTTCTGAACATTTTTTATCCATTGGATTTATTATTGATGACATGAATTTAACCGAGCAGATTCTTCATCGTAAGGTGCCGCCAACGGAGGAATTCTCCACCAAGCGAACCTCAGCCTGGGCGGAAGTCGATTCTGAAGGGAGGCTGGTACTGCCCAGAGAGGTGGTCCAGGGCTTCGGGCTTAAACCGGGAACGAAGATGCGGTTGGACGAAGGGGAGAACCATTTTCGCCTTCACCGTCCCCTCACACAGTTGACCAAGGTTTATGTGGAGCCGACGGTTTCCTGCAACCTTGACTGCATCACCTGTTTCCGCAACGAGTGGGACCAGCCCCTTGGCCGTATGCAGGATGCCACCTTTGCCAGCGTATTGGAAGGCCTGCAGCAGATGGACCCCAGGCCTTCGGTCTATTTCGGGGGGATCGGGGAGCCGCTTTTTCATCCGAGCACATTGGACTGGATCGAACAGGCCAAAGCGCTTGGGGTGAAAGTGGAACTGATCACCAACGGGACGATTCTGAATGAAAAGACTGCCCGCCGTCTGATCGATTCCGGGTTGGACATGCTCTGGGTCTCCCTGGACGGGGCATCCGAAGAGACTTATGCCGATGTGCGGCTCGGAGCGGAACTTCCCAGGATTTTGAGGAATCTCAGGCGTTTTGTGAAAATGCGTCCCGCCAACCACTACCCGAAGCCTGAACTGGGCATTGCCTTTGTGGCAATGAAACGCAACATCGCGGACCTGCCCAAGGTGATCCGGCTCGGAAAGTCGCTCAAGGCCAGGCATTTTGCCGTGAGCAATCTCCAGCCAGCTACGGCCGGGATGCAGGCGGAATTGCTTTACGATCAGACGATGAACAACATCGCTTTCCTCCAGGGCAGCCATCTTCCCTCCCTCAGCCTGCCCAAGATGGATTTTGACGAGACAACGAGGGACGCACTTTTTGAAGCGTTCAACAGTCAGTTGAACGTTCAGTTTGCAGGCAACAACTGGGGTGGTGCAAGTGACACCTGCAACTATATCGAAAACGGAACGATGTCAATCGCCTGGACGGGGGACGTCAGCCCCTGCTGGCCGCTGATGCACACCCATACCAGTTACCTCCATGGCAAGCCCAGGCTTTCCGGAAAACATGTGATTGGCAACGTTGCAGACCGTTCCCTGGAAGAGCTCTGGATGGATCCGGGCTACGTCGCCTATCGCGAGCGGCTGCACAATTTTGTCTTCGCCCCCTGCAGTTTCTGCGGAGGCTGTGATCTTTCGGAAAAGAATGAAGAAGACTGCCTGGGCAATACCGAATCCCCGGTCTGCGGAGGATGCCTCTGGGCCCAGGGAATCATCCAATGCCCCTGAACTCGTAAGCGCGGATCTCCACAAACTGGAATGAAGGAAATGTAAAGCATGGAAATCAACCTTTACGCCACCCTGAGACCAATCGTCGGGCAGAAAACCATTGAAGTCGAACTCATGCCTGGAGCCAATGCCCAGGACCTGATCGAGGCGCTTGTTGCAAAATATCCCTCGATGGACCCAGAACTTCTGGATAAAAACCGAAGGTTGTTGCCCCACATGAAGATGTTTATCAATGGCAGGGAGGTCATCTACCTTGAAAATCAATTCGACTACGAACTTCGGCCTGACGACACCATCGACATCTTCCCGCCGGTCGGTGGCGGTTAAGTTTGGCGTTCAGCGAGCAGGTGACCTGAAACTCCAAGATCCGGAAACATCAATGAAACAGAAATCCCTGCAGTTGGTCCGGGAAATGCGAGGCATTCCCTTTTTCCTCTTACGCGAATATCTGGAGGAATTGGGCGGAAAGGCGGTTTCCGAAAATCTTGTCGAGGGTCCTGGATGGTCCGTGCGTCTGACCCGAATGGAACCCTTCCGCCTCGGTTCCATCTCGGTGGGACAAACCCGTCTGCATATCGATATCGAACAGGATCAGGC
>LNZD02000084.1 GCA_001469005.2 SAR324 cluster bacterium lautmerah10 | reverse complement strand
CAACTTACTCGTTCAGAAACGTCAAACGAGATAAAACTGAGAGATTTCTAATTCTGGGTGTATCCGAATACAACCGATGGATTCCAAGGAAGACCAAAAACCTATTCGGGATAATATAATGAAATACATCCTTCTCTCAATTCTCATAATTCCATTTGTATCTGTGATGATACTCTTTTCCCTCTCAAATCCAGTTTTTGGAAAAACACCTCAATTCTATTCAGTTGGTGAATGTCTCATGAGGACAATGAAGAATAGAAACCTTACTGGAAACAAAATGTTTGATGTGGTTCACAAGGAATGTGAGAAGAAGATGAATGTAACGAAGACAGACATCATTGAACACAAAGGTGAACTGGTCAGAAAATATTTGGAGAAGAGAGAGATTGGTAGTTTTGCCCAAAATAAAGATATGAGTTTCATGATTCTTCCCTCTAAAGATGGGTTATAATCTGAAAAATTTAATTGAGTCTAATATTTCTGAAATTATTGCAGACGCATGGGATGATGAAACTTCCTTCGAAGATATAAGTATTAAATGGGGACTAAGTGTTTGGAGAAAAAGAGTAAACAAACGTTTATCTAAACATTCATTAAAATCTTCTCATTTTCTCCAACATTAGTAGTATTTCATATCTTTCATCTAAGAATTTGTTAAAATCTTTATTTGCTTCATAAGACAAATCTTTCTCTATTTCATAGCAAGACAAACACAATTCAATTTTTCTTCTTTTTTTTTGACAAAAATACTTTTGTTGGTATAGGTTCGTCAAAGTCTGGGTGCGGATTTTCAGTTCTTTTACACCAAGTACATCTCGCATTATTCTTGTTATATTCAAATTTTATCATTATTTATTCAATAGTGATTAACCCACCCATTCCAGAATGAGCACCACAATTATAATATAGATTTGAAGATAAATTAGATGGGATAACGAAAGTCAGAGTGCCAGTAGTTTCCCTAGAATTTGTAATTCCAGATGTGTACTCGTCATTATAATTGCCTCCACTAGAGGATGTGCTAATAAAAAAGGGATGAGTATTTGTTGATGAATGAGATAAATCAAAATAGTAAGTATTCCCTTTTTTTAATTTAATAGACTTAGTGCTTACGCCATCAAGATAGTATTTTCCATAACTAACTGTAACGGTAAACGTAGTTGCATTGTCACTAATATTAGATGAGTCTGAATTGTTTCCAGATGTAGATGACGAATATGAGTCATCATCGTCGTTATCACTTTTTGCACAAGATGTAATTAATAAAATGCTTATTGTCAGAATGAATAAATTTTTCATATTTTCAATTAGATTATGAGTTTCATATCAATTCATACGTTCATGAAAAAGAAAAGTTCATGACATTTCGAAATATACCTTTAAGATCAGCGTTGTTTTGGGATAGTGTTGACACAAATTATGATTGTAAGATCAACGTTTACGGAAAGAAGGAAGGTCTATCTAACGAATACTAATATGAGTTTGAGCAGGAAATGTTGAAACACGATCATGATCTCAAGAATGATCTGAGAGAGAAGGGTTGGTACGAAAGAGACTAACCAGAGGTTTATTAGACTTCTTTTTTGAGGAGTGAAAACTCAGGTGCAGATTTGGATTTAATTTTGAATGTATTTGGGTTAGATAAGTTTTATATAGTTATGTTATTTAGTCATGATTATTGGTTCAATTCTGAAACTAGAATTTCTACAATCTCATTATTTGAAAAGGAGAGTGTTAGGATACAATCAATTGATGGTGTATCTCAAAATAAACCTAAATTAGGAGTTACTGTTTTGAAAAATATAAATAAAATACTGTTCAGCACATTTTTAATTATTAAACCATTCTATTTATTTTCTATTGAGAAAGATCCAACCGTTCAATTACGATTGCTAAACTCGCAGATTGTACATCAGATTGTGTCAGCAGCAGTCGAGCATTGTACTCAAAAGGGTTATCTAGTATCAGCAGCAGTTGTCGATCGTAACGGAAATTTAGTTGCTTTTCTTAGAAATCCTTTGTCATCGCCTCACACTATAAAAGTTAGTCAGCGCAAAGCATTCTCATCTGCTTCATTGCGAACAAAGACTTCTGAAATAGCAAATAGAAGAAGTGATTTAAATTATGCTCCAGATATTTTGCTAATTGTCGGTGGCGTTCCAATTCAATTTAATGGAATTTTTTATGGTGGTGTTGCAGTTGCTGGTGCTCCACCAGAAATTGATGAAAAATGCGCTCAGGCAGGAATTGATGAAGTATCTGAGATAATGGAGTTTGCTGACTAATTTCTATGTCTGTATAACTTCAAGTTACATTGGAACGATTGATAATTCTGTAATGGATCTCGCAAGGACCCATAATTTTTGAGAGGTTCTGAAGATCTTACGCTAGGATCAGGGTTCTAGAAGATGGAAAATGATTTGAGAGATTACTTCCCATCATTGAATATATGTAGACTAAAAAAATAATACCTCTAAATAAAAATTATTTATGGATGAGAGTAAAGTTTTGAATTTGTCGGTTACCAAAGACCTGGGCATACATCTATGGATTGACCTCGCACACTCAAGTGGGAATAAGAAATTACTCAAATTCGTTACTGAAAATGAAGAGATCCTTAAGTCAATTATGAAGAAGGATTTATTTGGTAAATTAGATAAGAAAGAGAAATTGACTGTTGGGCACTTTATACAACTTCATGACAGTGAGTCCAAAAACATGACTTGTAATCATCTCCCTAGTTGAATTTTTTCCAAATCCAGATCACTCCATGACTGAAACATTGATAAAGACATATTACTTAATCTATCACATGATCCTTCAAATGTGGGAATCAGAACCTATTAAAGTCGTTCTTGGGGTAGAAATCCTAATTTTTTGGATTCTTCTAATAGGATGGGGATTTGCATCGTGGAGATTAAAAGTCAAAGAGAGCAGATTAGGAAAAACTTTACCACTCTCTCCATGATAAACCTACACAATAGATCGAACAGGAATCAAAAACTTGATAGAGGTTATCAATCAAATACTAAATTGAGATTCAAGTTTGAGTAATGAACTCATGTCATCAATGGTCCCTCCAACAAGACACTCTTTTTACAGTTCGTATTCAAGAAAACAAACTTGGTCTTTATTTGTCAAGACTGTCTTAAGATTGTTCCAGGTAAAGATTTGACGGGTAAAGTATTGAAGTCCTTAGAACCTACCTCACTTAACTTCATCCGTAAAATTTAAATTGAATTCTGAAGAGAGTTTTATCCGATTGAATGTAGGAACTATTCCTTCAAGGAATTGGAAACAGAAATTAGATCCACAAGAACTAAAAAAGATCTACCTCAAACTAAAAAATAAAAATCCTTTTGTCGAAAACAGAAAGGTTCATTACCTTTGGTTCAATTACCTAAGATTGTGTATGAACCTTGAAAAAATTGGTTATGTAGTAAAAAGAAAATGGAAAAGGGGATCTAAACCTCCTATTTATGAGGAATTTATCAAAGTTGAAGTGAATAGGGAGATTTACAAAGATTGGTCTCTAGATTCCCTTTACGATTTAAAATTCCATGAGTGGTATAGTAATGAAAAAAATTTCAATTTATTTTCAGGTGAATGTTTTAAGGTTACAGGAAGACTCAAGTATGAAGTTCTAGTGAGGAGATTTAATATATTTATCGATTATCATAACGGAATGTCTAATTTTCATTACACTCAAGGAGATATGATAAAAAAAATGAAAATCTCAGAGGAAATTTTTAATCTTCACCAGAGTGAGAAATTTAGAGAAACAACAAAATCTAAATCCTATAAATCTTTTGTCAGGAATGATGTCAGGAAATGTGAAAACATCATTCTCTCAGTATGTGATGGAAGGTTTCCAAGTTGAAGAATGATCTATAAAATTCAAATTCCAACTGAAGCAACATAATTTCTTTAGATCACTGGAAATGGAACACCTTCTCAACTGTATTAAAGAACCTACTGTCTGTCACAAGTGTTTTGAAGAGTTCAAAAAAGATCCCTCCATATCTCCTTCTCTAAGAGACTACACTTTACTTGATGTTGGATTTACAGATATCGGGATCCAAGTCTGGTGTCGAAGACATGAACGAAATGTGTGTCACGTGAATTTCGATGGGAACCAATTAGAATCTGACTTCCGTTGTATCGAACCTGTCTGAATCCGAATCGAATCTAATTCTTATAAATAGTTCAAATAACCATTCCGTTTGAGAGGATGATTTTATGAACTGTTTTTAGTTATATAACGAATTAGATGTATGTCTTCAAACCCAACCTACTTCAACACAGTACAAGAACTCAATGATTTCCTCAGAGAAGTCCTCATAGACAACTCTATTCTTAACACTGACAGACACCTGAACTGTGGACAGACGAAGTACATCTCCCTTAAGAGATCCCCAACAGACAAGTTCCTAAGATCCCTCAAATGTGAAGACTTGTCCTGTCCTCCATGTAGATCAGACATTGTTGCTAAACATATTCATAAAATATCAGACTACATCTCTACTCAATCTGACCCACCCAGTCGGACACTTCTGATAACACTTACACTCAGTCATTCAACCCAACATCCATTTAAATACCTCTACGATGGAATTAAGTCATCCATATCTCACATGAAGAACTCGTATGGATGGAGGAAACTAAAAACAGACCTAAAACACAGATTCCATTTCGACAGGATAGAAACCAAAGTATCACCTCACACTGGATTCAATGTTCACTGTCACCAAGTATTCGGATGTGATGATAATTCAATATCCCTTACAGACCTCAAACCAAGAATCCACTCACTCTGGTCAAAGTCACTATCACACAACAAACTGAGACCAGTATCTCCCCAGTATGATGTCGATATAAAAGAAGGTGATGGATTCGAAACCTATGGATTAAAACAGGAACAGAATCAAAAGATGATGGAATCACTCAAATTGAAGATTGAAGAGAGATTCAAACCAAAGAGAATCAAGTCTACTGTGATGACTAAATTATCAATGTCACTCAGACATGAAGTCAGTCAAATGGACTACAGATCCGAAGACAAAAGATTTAAAGGAAACTACAAACCAGAAAATTCAATTACCTATTCGATTGGTCAATTAGAGGGTGAATTGATGATGTACAATCTGTTCCCAGATTACATTAACCCTGACTTCTCAAGGGAGGGAATAGTCAAAATACTTAAACAGATTCAAGAAACGCAAAGGAATCATTTCTACACCAAGATCTACAAGTAACTCTATTCATCTAGAATCAATCTCTTTCCCAATGAGATTGAATCATGGTCCGAATAACCCATTCCATTATAGAACTCTCTTACATTCACATTGGTGTTCCGAATAAGTATGTTCACTTTCGGACACTTCAGTTTCAGGAACTCTATCTCTAAAGTCTTCAGTAATAGTTTCCCATAACCATTACCTTGATGTTTTGGATGAACGCCGAAGTAATAGACATTTCCTCTATGTCCATCATATCCACCCATCACTGAACCCAGTATTTCTCCTCTCTTTTCCATTATTAGAAAGAGATCTCTCTGAACTGTGAGTTTCCTTTCGATGTCTTTGATTGGGTCATTCCATGGTCTTGAGAGTTTACAGATCTCCCATAGTGAAACGATACTATTTAAGTCACCCTCTAAGTAGGGTCTGATTGTTATGTCTGACATTGATGTTGTAATGGGTGGGTAAAAACAGACTTAGATACTAAACATTCTATTGGACTCCCTCACTCTGATCAGAGAGGTTGTAACTATCTATTCTAGAATGGGGTAGTTCATTTAAAAAGAATTACAATAAATAACTACTTCTTTTTTCATTCCATTCGACCACAACCAATGTGATTCTGAAAAATTCTTTCCTTCTTTACAACTTATTGAAAAATAGAAACCATTTACTGTATCTAATTCTTCAAGTCCACTTTCAGTTGGATCATTATCACCTAAATAACATCTAACAAGAACTATAGTATAACTGTCATTCAATTTATCCATTCTCTTCAACTGACAGTTCCAATCACCTATACCAAAATCTGGAATTGACCACCATTTCCCATTTTTTGGGACCTCGCTGGTAAAATAATGAGGTTGATCAAATTCTTTACTAATATCTAATTTGGGATATCTGATTATTACTTTTCCTTTATAAATACCCCAAACTGGATTGGATAAGATGAGTAGAAATAGAGGTATGAAAAGATACCTCACTTTTTGATCTTCTCTTCAAGAGATTTCAATTCTATCTTTAAATCAATCACCAACCTCTTGTAGGACTCCTTTTCCTTTGACTCAGAAGTAGATAGTTCGCCATAAAATGGGATCTCTTTCTTGAGTTCCTTGATTCTGTTCTGGTCTCTTTTTGTTATAGGCATATTTTGCTTTCAATCAAAATGATTATACAGAGAAGTTTCTTTTTCAGAATAAACATGGTGGAGGTTATAAATCGGAACACGAGACAAATCTAATAATTCAAATGGAATAGGTTTGTATTAGAAGAAATAAATACCCTTACGAGTTTGAACAGGAAATGTCGAAATACATCCATGACCTCAAAAACGAACTCAGAGAGAAAGAATGTAATCAGAGAGATTCACCAGAATGTTCTTGGACATCGCTTCTGAGGAGTGAAAACTGTTGATGCAGAATTGGGATTCAAATACGAAGAATCCTATCATTCCTAATTTTGCTTTATATTCACTTGATTTGAGTTATATTTGGGTGCAGAATTTGGTCACACAAATTAATTTAACGGAAAATCAGATTTTTTGTGAAGTTGAGGATTTGCAACGAGTCCCACTAGAAAGTGTGGTGTCTAACAGTCCGTAGAAAAGTGAGGTTGAGTATCCCTTCTACGGCACCAGATCATCCCATGATAAATTTTGATTTTGAGGGTTTTCATTGTCTCTGATCCATATCCCGTAATTCTAGTGGCGGGGGCATGATGTATCTCAAAACATTTTCTCCACTCACATGCCTCTTTCTTTTCCTGATCCCTGCTCTGGTCTTTGGGCAAGAAAGGCCCGAAACCATTATCATTCCGGTTTCATCGCTTGGTGAAGTCAATGAAACCCGAAAACAGATCCTTCAGAACACTTTAGAAGAACAGCTTAAAAGGTATTTTAAACTGGTTTCCCAGGAACGATTTTTAAAAGCGCAGGAATCGGCATTTGAAGAATTGGATTATGAGGACTGCACCGAAGAACAATGCATCATGCTGATTCAGGAGATGCTTCAGGTGGAAAATGCGTTTAACCTGCAGTTGATTGTCGAAGGTCAGGATACTCAACTGAGTCTGAATTGGAGAACCCTCGATGAAAAAAGAAAAGCCACGGATATCTGCCGAGGCTGTGACACCTTTGAACTGAACAATAGGATTGAATTACTTGTTGAAAAAATAATCAATGATTCGTCTGCATATCCGTTCGTTGAGAATGAAAAACAGAATGAACTCAAAGAGGTGAGATCAAAAAAAGAAATCAAATCCGCAGAAAAGATCGATGAAGATCAAGAAAAAGCGTTTAAGGAGATTTATTTCAGGAAGTTCTATGATGAACGAAAACATCTTGGACTGATTGGATTTTCCAGTGGTACAATCAATTTTGAAAGAACAGGAACCACTGATTCAACACACGTAAAAAGTTTGAATTATACAGGTTTCAACCTGGGATATCGCTTCTATATCCGGGGAAAAATATCACTTTCTTTCTCTTATGATGGGTTGTCGTTGGGAAGTGTGGATTATTATGATGAAGATGAGGCAAATGAAGATGATGAATCAATTCAAATTCGTACTTCTGGATCTTTACACAAATTTGGTTTGGGGACTGAGTATCATTGGTATTTCACAAGATGGGATTTGTATGCAGGTGGAGGTATTGGAAGTTATTTTGCCAGCGCAGATTACCAGGATAAAGATTTGAAGGAATATCAATTTTCAGACAACGACACAAAACTGATTTTTTTAATCGGATTTGACTATAATTTCATGAATAACATGTCCATGAATTTAGAGTATCAATCACTTCTTGGGTCCACCAAATCCAAAGAAATTACGAACAGTGAAATAACTCACCAGCAAGAACTTCCACGGTTTGTCACCTTCAGATTCGGATATAATTTCGATTGATTCTGATCCCTATTGTCTGATCATCCTGAAGACTCTAAACATGGATATTAAACTTTAAAGATTCCTAACTGGTCAGGATATGAACTCACTTCTTCATTCCATTCAGAAGGAACTCAAAGAAGTCAATCAGGAGATTGGAAATTATCCCTCACCCATCACCGGTTGTGATGTACAATTCAATGATCTTCTGAAACGTCGATCCGAATTGGAAACGAAGATGAGAGAAATGAAAGCCAAGCCTGAGATCACAATGTGGCAAGGAGGAAATTTATATTGAACAGGGAAAATATTTTTAGGGATCCAACTTGACGGATTTTCCCCGGACACTGATTTGTCACAAAACCGGTTCCTCGTTATCCCAGAAGCTTTCCAGTTCCACTCCGAGTCCATCCGCCAAACGGTTGACGTAGGCATAATATCCTGCCACCTGGTTCACATGAAGGATGCCCACATCGGTGAATCCCTCCTTCTTCAGTGCTTTCACATCATCCTCCACCATGTTCCATGGCTCCCGGGTCAGTTTGGCAGCATAGTCGAGCATCGCTCTTTCCCTTAAACTGAGTGAAACAGACTGGTAATCCTCTATGAATTTTTTCACGAATTCGCCATCCCTGGTGATCTGACGGAGTCCCGCTCCGTGATGCACCATTCAGTAATGGCATTGATTGATCGAGGACACCACGATGGCGATCATCTCGCGTTCTTTTCTCGATAAATCAGGATTGCCTGTCATCGCCGACTTATAGAGTTCGTAATGCCCTTTCATGGTGGGCAGGCTGATGCTGTGGATGCGCATGATGTCGTCCACACCGCCCCAGGGGTCTCTTAACCGGTCATACCATTCTTTCAGTTCTCCTTCGGCTTCATCTTCAGGAATCATGGGAATCCATGCCATACAGCTCTCCTAGGTTGAGGTTGGTTTTGTTTCTACCATGCCTGCATCGGTTTCGATTTACAAACGGTAGAATTGTTTTGCCGTATCGTGAAAGAGCAAATCACGCTCATTTTTGGAACAGTCCTGAATCATGTGGGTGATGGCGCAGACCTGCTGAAAGTAGCCGATTCTCAATCCAGCAACGGGGAAGTTTGAACCGAACATCGACCGTTCAAATCCGAAAAGTTCCAGGGCTTCCCGGACCACAACTCGGTTCAGATCGTAATCCCAGGCAGAACCTGCCAGTCCGAGTTCCGAAATCTTGAGAAAAAGGTGTGGCAGGGAGGCGAGTTTTTTCATTCCCTTGCGCCATTCTTCCAGTCCGGCTTCAGTGCGGTCCCATGCAAGCCCGGTATGCTCGACCACGATCGGCAGCTCAGGATACAGCCGACAGACTTCGGAGATTTCATCCAGATGCCAGAAAGGAACCCTCAGATCCCAGGAAAATCCGAATTTCCTCAAGAGCCCCAATCCTTTTCTCCAGGCAGGATCATGAATGCTTCCCGGAAGCTGACGAACCGAGTCACGGGTTTCCGCAGTTGGGGAGGTGACGGGCTTGCTGCGGATGCCCTTGACGGAATGAAAGCCCGCCTGGCGCTCCAGGGTTTTTTCGGAATCCGGCAGATGCAGCCACGAGTGGGCGACGATCGCGTTTGGCATTCCTTCTCGTTCCATTACCTGGTTCAGCCATTCCGTTTCCCGCAGCGGATCCTGATGGTCACTTTCCGCCTCGACATGGACGGTTTTGACGATCTTCAATTTCTCTGTGTCTTTACGGTAATCCTCACAGGAGTAATTTCTTTTGAGAGCGTCATAATTCCCCAACAGAAAATGTTTTTCCGGTTCATCGGTCAGCCAGGGATAATACACCTCGTCCAGATCAAAAAGATGATGGTGGGCGTCTATGATTTCAAAATTCAGATCAAGCCCTGAAAAATCAGGAAGGTTGATTGGAGTGCTGAAGTCCGGATTGAGCGGAGGATTCATGTTTTCAGTCAGTTTTCCAAGATGATGGGTTTTTGAGATTCAATGCATTCTTGTTCGATGAAACTTCCATCAATGGATTTACCTATCGCTTCCATTGGTTTATAACAGGACGCATTCATAATTTCTCTTAAAAAAAGGAGTATTCCATGAAAAGGCTTGAAGGCAAAATTGCGATCATCACCGGAGCCTCTGCCGGAATCGGGAAAGCCAGTGCTTTGCTTTTTGCCAGCGAAGGAGCGTCGCTGGGCTTGATCGACATCAATCTGGACGGAGGAAAAGAAGTCTGTGAGGAAATCAGAAAGAATGGAGGAAAAGCGGAATTTTTCGGGATCGATGTCAGCAATCCGGAAGCGATGAAAGGCGCCTTTGAGGCGGTGGCGGATACCTATGGAGGGATCGATGTGCTTTACAACAATGCGGGAGGAGCAACGCCCCGGGATGATTATATCCTCAAGATGCCTCTGGATGAGTTCGATCATGCCATCGGGTTGAATCTATTCGGGCCCCTGCTGGGCTGCCGTCTTGCGATTCCTTATATGAATCAACGTGGCGGAGGCTCGATCATCAACACCGCATCCATCCGCTCCATGATTGGCACTCCTGGGGCTGATGCTTACACTGCGGCCAAAGGCGGAGTCGTCACTCTCACCCGTGCCCTGGCCCTGCAGTGCGCTGACCAGGGCATCCGGGTGAATGCCATTGCACCGGGAGCGGTCCTTACTGAAAGGGTCAAAAAACTGATGGAACAGGACAACGATTCAGGTCCCACCCAGGATATGATCGAAAAACATCTGCTTGGTTTGGGGCATCCGCAGCAGGTGGCAACCGTGGCCCTTTTCTTCGCATCCGAAGATTCCAATTGGATCACCGGACAGGTCCTCCCTGTCGACGGCGGTGCGAGTGTTCATTGAGGTCATAAATCAAATACTTTGAAGTCCTTTATTTAATTTATGATTGTTTTTTCCAAACTCTTTTTCTCAATCCACTCCCAGTCATAATCCACTCCCAGTCCAGGGGATTGGGAAACGTCAACCATCCCTTCGCGGTCGATGCAGTCCAGTTCGTCGGAGTAGCCATTGAGGTAAACCGGCAATTGCCAGGGATTCGGTCCGACAGGATGGACGAGATTGATCTCGTAGTAGTTGCTTCTGGAAAGGGCTGCCATCAACTGACGCATCGCAGGTCCGCATGAATGGACCTCAACGTCATAACCAAGTGATTCTGCTGCCATGGCCGCTTTGTAGCTTCCGGTGATGCCTCCATCGTAATCAGGATCAACCCGGCCGAAATCGGTTGCCCCGGAAACGAGCAGTTCGGTATGGATTTCGGGATTTCTGACATGTTCCCCAATCATGACCGGAGTCCGGACTTTTTCTTTCAAGGTCCGATGCCCCCGAATGGTGAGCCCCCCGTCGGCGTAAGGATCCTCATACCAGAGCAGTTCATGCTCATCGCAGACACGACCTACACGGATGGCGTCGGTGAGGGTTTTGAGATGGCATGCAGCATCATACATGATGTCCATCGATCCTCCGACCTGCCTTGCCACAGCCCGGATCATCTCGGATTCCCTTTGAGGATTTCCTTCTTTCCAACCGTGCATCTTGTAGCCCTTGTAACCCATTTCAAGGCATTGCTGGGCAAAATCCGCATAAGCCTCCGGACTGCTCAATCCCTTGGGGTGTTCATCTCCCGGAATGGTGCTCGCGTAGGAAGGAAGTTTCCTACGATGTCCTCCAAGCATTTGGGAAATGGGTTGTCCAGTGATCTTTCCGCCCAGATCCCAGAGTGCGATATCCAAGGCACCGATGCCTGCTTCACCAACGTGTTTGGTGATACGGCGCATGGTCTGGTAATGACGTTCACGTTCCAGAGCCGGTTTCCGGATCAGGAAATGAGCGAGAGCGATGGCGGCAGGCATGATCACGGTTGCACGGGAACGGGGAGGGACGTAAACGCCGACGGGGCCATCATCGGTGAAAATCCTCACGGCAAACCGTTTCTGTGGAGTTCCAGGGCCGGGTTCATACCAAACCCCGAAACCCGATGGATCTGCACCGATGTCGGGAATGCAGACTTCGAAAAGGGTGAATTCGATTTTTTTGATGAGAAATTCTTTCATGAGGATTCTCTATTCAAGTTTTGAAGAATTCTGGAAATGATAAGGCACCGAAGTTTATTTTCAAATCAGGAAGGCAAAGTTTCGTCTTTTCATCTAAGGATGCCGATTTAAGCTATTCCAAAAAATACTATGGAATCCATATCATTCAAATCTGATCAGTCTCAGGGAAATCGTCTCAGCATCCATTTGGATGCGGTTGGCGGAATTTCGGGAGACATGTTTGCTTCCGCGTTTCTGGATCTCAATCCGGAGTTGATGGTTGCAATCAAGGAATCCGTGGATGAAATGGGAGTGGGTGATGAACTTCGGGTTGAAAATAAGGCTTTCAGCGATGGGGTTCTTAAAGGACAGCGTTTTCTGGTTGACGAAGGGGCTTCAGAATCCTCGAATCATACCCCCTGGAAAGAAATTCGTGAAAGGCTTATTCAGTCACGGATCAAGCAGGAGATTCGTGAAAATGCCTTAGGGATTTTCAAATGTTTGGCCGAAGCGGAAGCATTGGTTCATGGAATCGATGTGGAAGAGGTGGTTTTTCATGAAGTGGGTGCGGTGGATTCGATGGTCGATGTGCTGGCAGCCTCGGTGATTCTGGATGCATTTCATG
>LNZD02000083.1 GCA_001469005.2 SAR324 cluster bacterium lautmerah10 | reverse complement strand
ATTCCATTATGAAAACAGATTATCCTGTGTAATTTCTTGTGAATCAGTGAAAAAAAGAAAACAAATGGGTTCTGAAAATGATTCGAATTAATTGGACTTCTTATATCAAAAAAATATACATAGAATTTTCGAAAATCACTGAAATACCATTAAAAACCAATGAACAAGGATAAAATATGAATCAGGGTATGGTCGTCGCTCCTCAACCAGAAGCTGTTGAAGCGGGCGTTTTAATTTTAAGAGAAGGAGGCAATGCAGTTGACGCAGGAATAGCATGTGGCTTAGTTCAAGGGGTAGTTGATCCTCAAATGACAGGGATTGCCGGATTTGGAAGTTTGCAGGCATATCTCCCAGAACATAAAGTCCATTCCTGTATTGACTTTCATGGTAATGCACCAGCAGCCGTTGAGACCGATATGTGGGAGGATCTCATCGAAGGAGAAACCAGAGATGGGTTTGGTTTCATCCTAAAAAACAGGGTCAATGATGTCGGCTATCAGTCCATAACGGTTCCAGGCAGTTTGAAAGCCTATTCAGAAGCACACTCCCGATGGGGGAGACTTTCTTGGTCCGATGTGCTTCAGCCTGCAATTAAAGAAGCCCGTCGAGGGGTTACGATCAGGCCCCATGTCTACAAGTGGTGGACCCAGGATGATGGATCCGGAAGGGTGCTCCCTGCGGAGCGCTTGGGTTTCAGTACGAGTGGGAAACGGATCTATTTTCATCCGGACGGCCGATTGAAGAAGGTTGGAGAAACCTTAATGAATCCTGATCTTGCAAATACACTTGAAAGGATTGCAAAAGTTGGTGCGGATGATTTCTACAAAGGTGAGATTGCCCGAAAGATTGCAGCAGATATGGCTTCAAATGGAGGTTTATTGACTGCACAAGATTTGGAAAATTACAGCATTGAAGAAAAAAAACCATTAACAACCAATTACCGAGGATTAGAAGTATTCACCAACAATCCTCCCGGTGGGGGAATCATGCTTGTTGAAATGTTAAACATTTTGGAAAATTTCAATCTGCAGGACCTGGAGCATAATTCGCTGGAATATATAAGGATTGTCAGTGAAACCATGAAACGAGCAACGATTGATAAGGATCGATTTGTGGGCGATCCGAATTTCGTTGAAATACCAATAGCAAAATTGACTTCAAAAAAATATGCACATGATGTTTCAAAACTGATCGAGAACGGAGAAAAAGCTGCTGTTGAAAGATTAAATCCATTTTATGAATCAAAGGACACAACACAGGTCTCTGTTGTTGACAAAGAAGGTAATGCCTTTTCGATGACTCATTCTTTGGGAATGCCTTCCGGTGTGATTACCGAAGGATTGGGATTCATGTACAACGGGTGTATGGGAGTTTTCGACCCTCGACCGGGAAGGGCAGGGAGTTTAAGCCCGGGAAAAAGTCGATTTTCATCAATTTGTCCCTCAATTCTCTTTGATCAGGGGAAATTGAAAATGGTCATTGGAGCCCCTGGAGGAACACATATTGTGATGGGCGTTTTACAGGCGATTTTGAATGTCGTCGATTTTAAAATGTCCATGCAGGATGCGGTGAGTGTCCCCAGATTTTCCGGTAACAGCCCCCTCATCGATGTCTCCAACAGGATCCCACGTTTTATCACCGAAGAACTCGAAAAGATGGGATATCCTGTTTGCAGATGGCCTCAGTCTTATTGTTTTGCATGGGTTCATGGAATCCTAATCAAAGACGATATGCCCATGGGTGGTGCAGACCCTGCCACCGATGGCATGGCATTAACAGCCTGATTAGATTGAACGTTGAATCCTTGAAAAGGTTGACAGTTTAATTTACTGAGATATAAGATGCCTTCTCGTGATGATTTTGTAGGTCATCGATTTCAATTCCAAAATCAAAGGAGAATTTATGAAAAATAAAATCAGCACTTTTGTTAAGTCCTTCTGGAAAGCAATTTTCATAATAGGATTTCTGTTTGCTGGTCAACAGGTTTCGGCTGAAACCGTGTTGAAGGTCATTCCTCATGCGGATTTAAAAAATATTGATCCGATTTGGACAACCGCCTACATCACGCGGAACCATGGTTACATGGTTTATGACACCCTTTTTGCCATGGATGCGAACCTCAAACCCCAACCGCAGATGGTTGACAGTTGGGATGTCAGTGGTGACAAACTGACATGGACTTTTACCTTAAGAAGCGGGTTAAAGTGGCATGATGGCGCTGATGTGACTGCAGCAGATTGTGTAGCCTCACTGAAAAGATGGGGAGCACGAGATGGCATGGGGCAGCAGTTGATGGGAGTGATTGAAGAAATGAAGGCTGTGAACAATAAGACTTTCTCGATGAAGCTGACAAAACCCTACGGTCTGGTTCTTGAGTCAATCGGGAAAATCAGTTCAAACGTCCCATTCATGATGCCTAAAAGGCTTGCTGAAACCGATCCGTTTCAACAGGTTCCTGAGATCATTGGTTCAGGTCCCTTCATGTTTAATAAAGATGAATGGGTCCCGGGCAGTTTAGTGGTCTATTCAAAATTTAAGGATTACAAACCACGCAGTGAGCCTACAAGTGGCGCAGCCGGTGCCAAAATAGCCAAGGTCGATCGGGTTGAGTGGCATTACATTCCTGATGCAACAACAGCAATGAATGCTCTGATTAGTGGTGAAATTGATTATTACGAGCAGGTGCCCGCAGATTTGGTACCGATTCTCAAAGGCAATCCTGATGTTACGGTTGAGGTTCTAGACCCACTGGGAAACCAGGGAATGCTTAGGATGAATCATCTTCATCCACCATTTGACAATCCTGCTATCCGAAGAGCTGTCCTCGCGTCAATCGATCAGGAAGAATATATGCTTGCAGCAGTTGGTGTTCCTGATTATTACAGGGTCTGCCACTCATATTATCCTTGTGGTTCTCCATTGGAATCAACTGCTGGAACAACGCTCATCAGTAACGGCAGTATCGAAAAAGGGAAAAGACTTTTGGCAGAAGCAGGTTATGATGGTACCCCGGTCATTCTGATGCAACCAACTGACATCCCGATTTTGAGTGCAGCCAGTCTGGTGACAGCCCAGAGACTTCGGAACATAGGAATGAAAGTTGAAATTCAAGCCATGGACTGGTCTACTCTGACTTCCCGCAGAGCCAAAACCGAACCAGTGGGTCAGGGTGGATGGAATATTTTCCATACCTGGTGGATCGGTGGGGATATCCTCAATCCTGTTCTAGCGACTGGAATGTCAGGTGGCGGAACCAAAAAAGCCTGGTTCGGATGGCCTGATAATGCGGTAGTAGAAATGATGCGCCAGGAATTTGCATTGGCTACAGATGCGAATTTAAAAAAACAGTTGGGTGATACCATACAGGGAACAGTCATTGATCAAGGATTCTTTGGAAATATTGGAACTTTCTTTGTTCCTGTTGGCTACAGAAACAATGTCAAGGGGATGATCCCATCACCCGTGCAGTTTTTCTGGAACATGGAGGTGCAGCGCTAAGGCGTAAAATTCCCGATAATGTTTTTTTTTATCATAAAACGAATAGCGGCTACCATCCCTGTTATGGCGGTGGTAGCCCTTTTTGTTTTTTTGATGTTGAGGTTAAGTCCCGGAGACCCTGCTGCAGTTATTGCCGGAGATTACGCATCACCTGAGGACATCGCAAAAATCCGAACTCAACTGGGTTTGGACCAACCCATTATTGTTCAGTTCTCCACCTGGGTTTGGAGCCTAATGCAGGGTAATTTAGGCATTTCCATATTCTCCAACCTTCCTGTTACCAAACTGATAGCTCAACGTCTTGAACCAACGTTGATGCTTTCCCTGACAACCCTGATTTTTGCCGTGGTGGTTGCTGTACCAATGGGAGTGATTGCCGCCTGGAAAGCAGGAACCTGGGTTGACAGGCTGATCATGATTTTTGCCGTGTTTGGTTTCTCGGTTCCTGTATTTGTCTTGGGTTACATGATGATTTTTTCATTCTCCATGGAATTAGGCATCTTACCGGTACAAGGATACAAAAGTCCTTTTGATGATTTTTGGCAATTTGTCAGACATATTACATTGCCGACGATTACCTTAAGTGTGATTTATATTGCATTGATCGCACGGATCACCCGGGCCAGTATGCTCGAAGTTCTGGAAGAGGATTACATCCGGACGGCAAGAGCAAAAGGGCAGACTGAATCCCGTGTTTTACTTTCCCATGCATTAAAAAATGCTTCGATTCCGATCGTAACCATCATAGGAATCGGAATCGCACTTTTGATTGGAGGAGTGGTAGTAACAGAAAGTGTTTATAACATTCCGGGATTAGGTCGTTTGGTCGTGGACGCGATTTTAAAACGAGATTATCCAATCATTCAAGGACTCATACTCATGTTTTCATTTGTGTACATTATCATTAATCTCGTCATAGACATCGTATACACCATCCTGGATCCCAGGATTCGTTATTAAGTCCTTCCTGAACCATGGTTTTAGATTTAAAAATCACTGACTCGAGACGTAGACTCTTTTCTCGGTATCCTCTGATGTATATCGGTGGAGGACTTTTATTGATCATGGTTTTTTTAGCAGTCTTTGCACCATTGCTGTTTACCTCTGACCCAATTCAAATGAACCCTGTGGAAAGGCTTAAGACTCCGAGCCTCACTCATTGGTTTGGAACAGACATGTTTGGAAGAGATATTTACAGCCGGACGGTTTATGGTTCCCGGATCTCCCTGGTTGTAGGTTTGGTAGCCGCTGTTTTAAGTGTGATTTTAGGTCTTTTCATCGGTCTGGTTGCGGGCTATATCCGTTTTCTGGACGCAATACTCATGAGGATCATGGATGGTTTAATGGCAATTCCGGGAATCCTTCTTGCGATTGCCCTGGTTTCTCTATCCGGAGCTAGCTTGATCACCGTCACCATTGCAATCACAATCCCTGAAATACCAAGAGTGGTAAGACTGGTTCGTTCCATCGTTCTCAGTGTCCGTGAAGAACCTTATGTAGAGGCTGCCATTGCTGCAGGTACCCGTCTACCCCTCATTCTTTCAAGACATGTTCTGCCAAACACCATCCCACCCCTCATTGTTCAGGCAACCTATGTTTGTGGTTCTGCCATGCTGACTGAAGCAATATTAAGTTTTCTCGGGGCAGGCACCCCTCCCGAAGTACCGAGCTGGGGAAATATCATGGCAGAGGGAAGGTTATACTTTCAGATTGCACCTTGGATTATTTTTTTCCCGGGCATCACTCTGGCCGTCACCGTCTTGGCAGTCAATGTCCTTGGCGACGGATTAAGGGATACCCTTGATCCACGTATCGCAAAGCAGATGT
>LNZD02000082.1 GCA_001469005.2 SAR324 cluster bacterium lautmerah10 | reverse complement strand
CTGCAATCCATAGAATAGGCAGAATCATTATCGGAGAACCCATGGCAAACGAAAAAGTTATACACCTGAACGATCCTGCAACTTTTGAAGAACAAACCAAAGAAGGGTACGCCCTGGTCGATTTTTGGGCAGGCTGGTGCGGACCCTGTCTGGCGCTCGCCCCAACCATCGACTCTTTGGCAGACCAATACGACGGACAGTTAAAAGTCTGCAAGGTGGATGTCGATTCCAACCAGGATTCTGCAGCAAAATTCGGAGTCCGAGGCATCCCTTTCATCGCCCTGCTCAAGGACGGAAAGCTGGTTGACAGTGTTACCGGAAACGATCCTACCAGAGTCCAGGCCTTAGCGGAGATGGCTGTCAGCTGACAGCTTTTTTCCTGTGCCGTCTGAGTCAAACTGGCTCCTTCTGATTTCCTACGACGGCACCAATTACAACGGCTGGCAGGTCCAGCCGAACCAACCCACCATTGAGGGCACTTTAGAAAATGCCCTGCATCGTCTCACCGGCCAAGTTGTCAAAGTTCACGGTTCCGGGCGAACCGATGCCGGGGTCCACGGTCTGAACCAGACCGCGAGCTTTTCGGTCGTTTCCGAATTCAGTCCTGAAAAATGGCGTATCGCACTCAACGGGGTTCTGCCTGACGATCTGGTGGTCAAACATGTCCAGCAGGTTCCCTCGGATTTTCATGCCCGACACTCATCGGTCGGGAAGCGCTATCGTTATCTCGTCTGCAACCTGCCCTACCGTTCTCCTTTCAGCCGGAACAAAAGCTGGTGGGTCCGAAAATCCCTGAACCTGGAAGCCATCCGTGAAGCATCTTCGTATTTAGTAGGCAAACATGATTTTTCCGCTTTCCGTGCCGCAGCCTGCAGTTCACCCAATCCCAACAAGGATCTGCGTGAAATTTTGTGTGACGTGAAACCGTGGCTTCATGCTAACCTGTGCTTCGAGTTGGAAGCAGATTCCTTTCTCCAACACATGGTAAGGATCATGGTCGGAACATTGGTGCAGGTCGGTACCGGAAAATTAAAGCCGGAACAGATGAAAGGAATCCTGGAAAGCCGGGACCGCACGCAAGCCGGGCTGACTGCTCCGGCCCATGGCCTCTATGCCCTTGCGGTGCGATATCCCGAGGACCGTATTGAATGGCCAGATGAATTGATGGATTCGTGAAGATGACCCAAGACATTCCCTTTTTGCTTGAATCGGATTACGGCCCCGGGGGTGACCAGCCTCAGGCGATCCAGGAACTGGTCCAGGGTGTTGAAGAACAAAAGAAACACCAGGTGCTGCTGGGCATCACCGGTTCCGGAAAGACCTTCACCATGGCCAATGTCATCCGGGAACTGCAGCGTCCGTCTCTGGTGATCGCCCACAACAAAACCCTGGCTGCCCAGCTTTTCAACGAATTCAAGTCCTTCTTTCCCCACAACGCAGTCGAATATTTCGTCAGCTACTACGATTATTATCAGCCTGAAGCCTACGTTCCCCACAAGGATCTTTACATCGAAAAAGACACTTCGCTGAACGATGAACTCGACCGTCTGCGTCTTTCGGCAACCCGTTCCATGTTGGAACGCCGGGATGTGATCATCGTCTCCAGCGTATCCTGTATCTACGGAATCGGCGCTCCGGAGGAATATGGCAAGATGCTGATGTTCCTCAAGGTCGGAGAACGATTTCCACGGAGCAAGATGCTGGAACGTCTTGTGGAACTGCAGTACGACCGTAACGACATGGATTTTCACCGCGGGAAATTCCGGGTACGCGGGGATGTGGTGGACATCTACCTGGCCGAATCGGAATCCGCGATCCGTGTCGAGCTTTTCGGGGATGAAATCGAGAGGATCATCAAATTCGAACCACTTACCGGAAAAAAGCGCTCCTCCCATCAGCATTATGTGATCTATCCTGCATCCCATTACGCCACCTCACCGGATCACATTCCTGATACCGTGAAGATGATTCGGGAAGAACTGCAGAACCGTCTCAGCGAACTCCATCAGCAGGGCAAGCTTGTGGAAGCCCATCGGCTCAAGCAGCGCACCCAGTTCGACCTGGAAATGATCCAGGAAACGGGGAGCTGTTCAGGAATCGAAAATTACAGCCGGATCCTGCAGAGACGTCCACCCGGAAGCCCTCCGGCAACCCTGATCGATTACATGCCCTCGGATTCGTTGGTCTTCATCGATGAAAGTCATGTCACCCTGCCGCAGCTGCGAGGCATGTTCCTCGGTGACCGTTCCAGGAAGGAAACCCTGGTCGAGCATGGATTCCGCCTTCCCTCGGCGCTGGACAACCGTCCTCTGCAGTTTCCTGAATTCCAGAAAATCCCCCAGAATCTGCTCTACGTTTCTGCGACCCCCGCGGAATATGAAATGGAACAGGCGGGGAACCGATACACTGAACTGATCATCCGTCCCACCGGCCTCGTCGATCCCAAAATCGAAGTGCGTCCGGTCCTCGGACAGGTCGATGACATGCTCCATGAAATCCGGATCCGGGCCGAAAAGCAGGAACGGGTCTTGATCACCACCCTCACCAAACGCATGTCCGAAGACCTCACCGAATACTACCTCGATCTGGATGTGCGTGTGCGTTACATGCATTCGGATATCGACGCGGTGGAACGGACCCAGATCCTCCACGATTTGCGTGCGGGAGAATTTGATGTACTGGTGGGAATCAACCTGTTACGGGAAGGCCTCGACCTTCCTGAGGTTTCGCTGGTGGGGATCTTCGACGCAGACAAGGAAGGTTTTCTCCGTTCCACCCGGTCCCTGATCCAGACCTGCGGCCGTGCCGCCCGGAATGCCAACGGAATGGTGATCCTCTATGCCGACAAGGTCACCGAGTCGATGCAGCAAACCATCGATATCACCGAAAACCGTCGGCGCAGGCAAATGGCCTACAACCAGGAACACGGCATCATTCCCAAAACAATCGTCCGGGAAATTGCGCCTTCCCTTGCGCCGGTGGAACTCGAGGAAGACCTGGAAGTTGCCGAAGAGGCAGGTCCTTTCCAGAGTCTGGCAAAACTTGAAAACGAACTCGAGGAACTGGAAGAAGCGATGCGCCGGGCCGCCGAAGCCCTGGAATTCGAAGAGGCCGCCGGGTACCGTGACCGGATTGCCCAGATCAAGTCCAAACTTGAAATGGTGAACTGAGTTCGCCATTCTCGAACCTTCACTCAATCCATAAAATTATGAAAGCCTGGATTCAAGAAGAATTTGGAGAACCCTCGGAAGTCCTGAAATGGAAGGAATTGCCGAGTCTGGTTCCTGAAAAAGCGCAGCTGAAAATCAGGGTCCTCGGCGCGGGTTTGAATTTCCCGGATCTGCTCTGCATCCAGGGAAAGTACCAGGTGAAACCGGAACTGCCGTTCACTCCGGGTGCTGAAGCCTTTGGGGTGGTCGAGGCAACCGGCCCCGACTGCAGGATTTTCAAGGAAGGCGACCGGGTGATGGGCATTGCCAGCCATGGCGCCTTTGCCGAGGAAATGCTGATCGAGGAAAAACAGGCTTTTCAGGTACCCGAGACCCTGCCGGTGGAACACGCTGCAGGGTTTTTGATGACCCACCAGACCTCTTATTTTGCCCTCGTCCACCGTGCGGCTTTGAAACCCGGGGAGACCCTGCTCGTCCATGGTGGTTCCGGAGGAGTCGGCACCACCGCGATACAAATCGGGAAAGCCCTCGGTGCCAGAGTTTTTGCCACCGCAGGAACCGAAGAAAAACTCGAGATCTGCAGACAATGCGGGGCGGACGAAGTCGTGAACTATGAAAAGGATGATTTCATTGCTGCGGTGAAGGAATGGACCGGAGGACGGGGAGCGGATGTGATTTACGATCCCGTCGGAGGAGAGATTCTCGAATTGAGTACCAAGTGCATCGCCTGGGAAGGTCGTCTGCTGGTGATCGGGTTCGCAGGAGGAACGATTCCGAAAATTGCCGCCAACCGCATCCTGCTCAAGAACATTTCCGTGATCGGACTCTTCTGGGGAAATTACATGATGCACAATCCAACCCTCATCCGTGAGACCCAGCAACGTCTCTATGCCCTCTATGACAAGGGCAAGATCAAGCCCGTGATCCATCAAGCCGACAAGATGGACCAGCTTCAGCAATCCCTTGAACTTCTGGCCAACCGGCGGATTCACGGAAAGCTGGTTTTGGTCAATCCAGTTTCCGGTTGAAACCGAACCTTTTTCCAGCAAAGACCCCATGAAGGCATACCAGATCCGGGACGAATGGTCTCTTGAAAACCTCCAACTCGTCGACCTTCCTGAACCGGTTCCCGGCCCGGGGGAAGTCGTGGTGGAGATCAAGGCTGCATCGCTGAATTACCGGGACCTGTTTGTGGTCCGCAGGGGATATGGTTCCAAAACCGGAACCCTTCCGCTGATCCCGGTTTCCGATGGAGTCGGGATCGTAAAAGCGACCGGAAGCGGGGTGAAACGGGTTTCGGTAGGTGACCGGGTTTGCCCCCTGTTCATGCAAAACTGGATTTCAGGCCCTCCCAATTCGGAAAGGCTGACCCATACCTTGGGGGGACCAATCGACGGAACCATGGCCGAAATCCG
Source organism: SAR324 cluster bacterium lautmerah10 (assembly GCA_001469005.2). Lineage (GTDB taxonomy): Bacteria > SAR324 > SAR324 > SAR324 > NAC60-12 > UBA1014. The sequence goes on along the minus strand of LNZD02000082.1, from coordinate 85 downwards.
CTGTTTTCCGGAAGAAGGAGTCTCCAGGATTCCCCAGGGATTAAGTGACGTGGAAGCATCTACCCTTCCCTGCGCTGCCCTCACC
>LNZD02000081.1 GCA_001469005.2 SAR324 cluster bacterium lautmerah10 | reverse complement strand
GTTCAGGATTCCCACGCCAAGCGAGTGCTTGGCAGAAGGATTTTTCACGATAATATGACCATGGCCATTCTGCATCAATTCCCGGATCTTTTTATTGATGGCGGGAATTTCCATATCTGCTGCATCGAATTCAGCTTTGCTATCAAAATCCACTTCATAAGCATAGGGATAAAGATAATTTTCGCCTTCCTCCGGGGAGAAGAAAACCTGCTGGGTTCTGCCCCTTAACTGTTCAGAATGCAGTCCCTGATCAAATGATTTCTGTTCTAACGCTGCCATACCCTCACTTCTCCTTCATAAGGATCAAAAGTTTTGATTTCATGTGGAAAAATACTACGGATCGCGACTTCTTCCGAAGCAAGTGCTACGAATTCATCACTTTCATAAAGGACCATGGGCTTTGCGGCCATGACATCCTTGGCCATTCCCAACTGATCCGAAGTTGCAACCACATAGGTGAAAACACCATCAAGTTCATCCAGGGAATCTTCCATTGCGGGTTGAAGTTCAATTCCCTGATCCATTTTATCTGCAAGATAGACCGCGATCAGTTCAGAATCACAATTCGACATAAAACGATGTCCACGGTGTTCCAGAGTCCGTCTCCAGTTCCAGTAATTAGTCAACTGTCCGTTATGGACGACTGCGATGTCTTTGAATGGATAGGCCCAGTACGGATGAGCGGAGCGGATGTCCACATCGGATTCTGTCGCCATCCGTGTGTGTCCAATCGCATGGCTGCCCATGAAGCTTCCTAAATCGTATTGTCCAGATACCACGGTGGCATCGCCAAGATCTTTGACAAGTTCCAGGGCGGTTCCAAGGGATAGGATTTCTGCGCCTTCGATATCTTCGACATAATCAGCCAGTTTTCGCATGTCTCCTGAATGATTCAGGGTATACCGATAGGCGTATTCTGTGACAATCTGTTGATTTAAAATGGTTGCTCCCATTTCCTTCAAACGTGAATCAACTAATGCTTTTCGATCTTTGATCTGCTGATGAATTTCAAAACCCGAGTTGAGGTCTTCCTGTTCAGCAACCTTGAAACGCATTACCATTTCATTTTCAGAGGGAACCCCGTACATTGCAAACCCGGTCGAGTCTGGTCCCCGGTGTTTCAGCGACTGAAGCATGGATGTCATTTCCTTGCCGATGCCGCCTGGGTTGCCCCTATGGATGATTCCTGCAATACCGCACATGTTTTCTCTTCAAGTTAAGTTGTTTATTATGGCGCCATCTTTTATTGATGGCGCATGACTATAATGTGTTTAGGGGAGGCAGTCCAGATAGGTTTCCAGATCCCAATCGGTCACCGTGTGCATGAACCTTTCCCACTCATCATTCTTGTACCATTGAAAGACTTTATACATTTCGTCGGGCATGGATGACTTAATGACGTCGTCATTTGCCAGTCGGTCAAGAGCCTCTCCAAGGGACATCGGCAGCTTTTTAACCTGTTTTCCTGCTTCCATTGCCTGATAGATATTCCTGTTTTCCGGTTGTCCGGGATCGATATCGTTATCAATACCGTCCTCAAACGCCTTCAGCAGTGCTCCACCAAGCAGATAGGGGTTGACCATTGAGTCAACCGCTCGGTACTCGAATCTTCCCGGTGCGGAAATTCGGAGTCCGGTTGTCCGGTTTTGAAATCCCCAGTCGGCAAAAACCGGAGCCCAGAAGCCGGTATCCCAAAGACGCCGGTATGAATTTACGGTGGAGCATCCAATCGCGGTGAGAGCTCCGAGATGCTTGACGATTCCGCCAACACACTGTAATCCGACTTTCCCGGGAAGTTGGGGATCGTCCGTGTCCGGCATGAAGGTGTTTTCTCCTCCGGTCCGGTAGGTGAAGACTCCTTCCATGCCTGGAAGTGTATCGTTGTGGAGCTTGTTGACTCCTTCCTCACCCCCTCTCCAAAGGGAGATGTTGGTGTGACAACCTGATGCGGAGACCCCCATAAAAGGTTTGGTCATGAAACAGGCGATCAGATTGTTCTCCCTTGCGACCTGTGAACAGATCTGGCGATAAGTCGAGAGACGGTCAGCGTTGCGAACCACATCATCAAAGGTCCAGTTCAGTTCAAGCTGACCAGGGGCATCCTCATGATCTCCCTGGATCATATCGAGTCCCATGGCATGGCAGTATTCGATGACCCGCATAAAGACGGGGCGCAGGGATTCGAACTGATCGATATGGTAACAGTAGGGCTCTGAAAATCCTCCATCCGGCTTCCCGTCTTCCCCTCTTTTCAGCCACATCATTTCTGGTTCGGTTCCAACGCGGAAATCAAGGTTGTACTTGTCCTTGAATTCATTGTGGAAGCGTTTCAGGTTGCCACGACAGTCTGCGGTCAGGGCTGCTCCAGGATTGACTCGTTCTTCACTGTTTCGGAAGCAGACACAGAACACACGTGCGACCCTTTTGTCCCAGGGAAGCTGGCAGAAAGTTTCAGGATCGGGAATCCCAACCAGTTCCATGGCCTCAGGACCATAACCGATGTAATCCCCATGACGGTCGATGAACAGGTTTGCCGTAGATCCGTAAACCAGTTGGAAGCCCTTCATGGCGGTCCGTTCCCAATGATCTGCGGGAATCCCTTTTCCAACGATTCGCCCTGTTACCGATATGAACTGGTAATAAATATAAGTGATGCCAAGTTCGTTGATTTTTGAACGAACCTGTTTAATCAGTTCATCACGGCCAGGTTGTTCAACATATTGTTCTAAGTCTGTCATTGCCTTCCTTTATCAAGAATACCGACTTGAGTGCAGGGGAGTCGGTATGATCTGTGGTTTGAGAGTCTTTTGACTCAAAACCGTGTTGCCCTTATGGGTTTTGGATTTTCCCTGCTATCCACGATGAAACGAAATTAATCATGCACGTACCCTTGTCTTCTCTGGATCATAGAAGGGAAAGGGGACAACGGTTGCCGGGATTCTTTTCTGGTGACCGTCCAGTTTCCCAACTTCCACTTCAGTACCGTTTTCCGAGTAAGCGATATCCATTCTGCAGAGTGCAATGTTTTTCCGGAGAATCGGTGATAACATGCCACTGGTGATGATTCCAACCTGGGCCCTTCCGAGGTGGACACAATCTCCATGAGCCCCGGGTTCATTGCCCTGCAGTTCAAGACCGACCAGTTTTCTCTGTGGATTTGCTTTACGATTGATCAGTGTTGATTTTCCAACAAAATCATCCTCTTTTGTTTTCAACGGGACGGTGAAGCCGATCCCTGCTTCAAAGGGGTCGGTTTGGTCACAGAATTCATATCCCGCAAAAACCAAACCTGCTTCGATACGGACCATGTCCAATGCATCCAAGCCAAGAGGCATGAGTCCGTGGGGTTGACCTGCTTCCCAGATGGCATCCCAAACCGATAACGCATCCTGAGGGTGGCACCAGACTTCAAATCCTAGTTCACCGGTATAACCGGTTCTGGAAATCATGATTGGGATCCCATGTTGATCACCGATTCTTCCAATGGTAAATCGGAACCAACCGACTTCTTCAATGGTGGGTTGAGTGGGGGGTGTCCAAAGGATCTCTTTCAGGATTTCTCTGCTTTTCGGGCCTTGAACGGCAATGTTGTGCAGTTGATCCGTCGATGATTTAACCCAAACCTTGTAACCCAGTCGTTTTGCCTCTTCTCTGAGCCAGACGCCACCGTAGTCATCCCCTCCAATCCAGCGGAAATTATCTTTTCCCAAACGGAGCAGCGTGCCGTCATCCATCATCCCTCCATGGGGATAGCACATTGCGGAATACACCACTTGTCCCACGGCAAGTTTTCTCACATTCCGTGTCAATGTCCACTGCATCAGGGCTTCCGCATCTGGACCGAGGACTTCGAATTTCCTCAACGGTGAAAGATCAGTGACAATGGCTTTTTCACGGCAGGCATAATATTCCTCGATGGGGCCGTTGTTCCGATAACAGGTGGGCAGCCAATATCCCCGATATTCCGTAAAATTGCGCGTCAAGGCTTCCGTTCGGGGATGAAAGGCCGTTCCCTGAGTCATTTTCGCGTCTGCGTCCGGAGTCATTCTCGTTGCGATGGCTTTGGTGAAGGAGTTGCTGCCGGGATAGCGCAATCGCAGCTGTTCGAGTTCCAGAACAGGCCGGCCCATGAACAGTGCTGCGCGAGCGACAGGGGGTCCTGCACTGAATACCATGGATTGACCCGATGGGTCGGATG
>LNZD02000080.1 GCA_001469005.2 SAR324 cluster bacterium lautmerah10 | reverse complement strand
GGTGCTTGTGATCGGCGCCGGGGAAATGGCGGAACTTGCGATCCGGCACCTGTTGCGAACCGGGATTCATCAACTCAAGGTCACCAACCGTACTTTTGCCAATGCCGCCAAACTGGCAGAGCAGTTCCAGGCCAGTGTTTTTCCTTTTGAAAAACTCTATGAAGAACTTCCCGATTCGGACATCGTGATCAGTTCCACTGGTGCCCGTGAACCGATCCTTACGCCGGAACGGGTACGCCAGAGCTTGCGTAAACGTCGAGGAAGACCGATGTTTTTCATCGACATTGCAGTGCCGAGAGATATCGATCCAACGGTGAACGAGCTCTCAGGAGTCTACTGTTACGACATCGACGATCTTCAGGGAGTCGTTGAGCAGAACCGTGAAGAACGCAGAGAGCAGTCGAATCTTGCGGAAGAAATCATCCGCAAAGAACTGGAAAAGGTCATGCTCTGGTTTGAAACCCAGTCGGTCATCCCTACCGTCAAAAGCCTTCGCGAATCCTTCCAGGAAACCGTGGATGTGGAGTTAGAGAAAACCCTTGCAAAGCTGGGTTCGTTGACTGAAAAGCAGCAGGCTGAAGTTGAAAAGATGGTCAGGGTTTTGACCAATAAACTGCTGCACAAACCATCCACTCGGCTCAAGCATCTGAGCGGCCGTGAAGATCTGCACCTCTACCTGGAAACCCTTTCAGAACTTTTTGATCTGAATCCCTCAAATAATGTTGAGGAAGCGAGTCCTCAACCCGCTCTGAAATTGCTGAAGAAGCAATGATTGGCTGTGACAGCGGAGGGTTCAAAGGTGCCTGAACGCCCTTTGCTGAGGATCGCCACCCGGGGCAGCAAACTGGCTCTATGGCAGGCGGAACACGTCCGTAGTCTAATCCTAAAACAACATCCTGACATCGCGGTGGAACTGGTGGTTCTCAAAACCAAGGGAGATCTGATTCTTGACCGTCCCCTGGCTGAAGTCGGAGGTAAGGGACTTTTTGTCAAAGAACTGGAAAGCGCGATGCTGGAAAACCGTGCGGACCTGGCGGTGCACAGCCTCAAGGATGTGCCTGCCCTCCTTCCGGAAGGCTTGGAACTTTCCGTCATCCTGAAACGTGAAAATCCCCATGATGTCCTGGTTTTCCGTGAAACGCACATGACCCTGGAAGACCTGCCGACAGGTTCCAGGATCGGTACCAGTTCGCTCAGAAGAGCGGCCCAGCTCAAAAACATGAGACCTGATCTGGAAGTGACTTCCCTGCGCGGAAATGTTCCAACCCGGTTGAAGAAACTGGATTCCGGAGAAGTGGATGCAGCCGTTTTAGCCGCTGCCGGATTGATCAGGCTGGAACTGGAAGACCGAATCAATCAGGAACTTTCGACGGAGCAGATGCTTCCCGCCATTGGCCAGGGGGTTTTGGCCTTGGAAACTAGGAAAGGTGATGATGCAACCCTGGAAAAACTCCGTTTCATGAATGATGAACCAACCGGGGATTGCATGATTGCGGAACGGAAGGTGCTTGAAACCCTTGAGGGAAACTGTCAGGTACCCCTGGCGGGATTCTGTAAGCTTGACGGAAATAATCTCCATCTCAGGGCTTTGATTGCCAAACCGGATGGAAGCACCATCTTCCGCGCCGAAGAACGCGCCAGACGGGATGAAGCAGAAGAACTTGGTGCCAGGGTGGCCAATCAATTGCTTCAACAGGGAGGAGGAGTGTTGCTGCAACAACTTTCAGCTATGGAAGAACGATGACACAGCCTGATTTGACCTGCTCTTCTCCACCGTACTGGAGAGTGGCCGTGATTGGTTCTGGACCTGCAGGTTTTTATGCCGTGGGAGAACTTCTGAAACAGCAGGAAATGCCTGTCAAAGTAGACCTTTTTGACAGATTGCCGACTCCATACGGACTGGTGCGGGGAGGGGTTGCGCCGGACCATCAGAAAATCAAAGCAGTCTGTAAAATCTTTGACCGGATCGCAGGCCAGGAACATTTCCGCTATTTCGGAAATGTCGAATTTGGAAGGGATCTGAACCGTTCAGAAATGCTCGATCATTACGATGCAGTGCTTTACACGGTGGGAAGCCGCAGTGACCGGAAACTTGGAATTCCCGGGGAAGACCTGGAAGGAAGCCATTCCGCCACCGAATTCGTGGGTTGGTACAATGCGCATCCGGATTACCGGGATAAACGTTTCAATCTTGATTCCGAGCAGGCAGTGATCATCGGGATGGGCAATGTTGCGATTGATGTGGCTCGCATCCTTTCCCACCGCCATGAAGAACTGGCCCAGACCGATATTTCGGATGAGGCCCTTTCCGCATTGGCCTCGAGCCGGGTGAAGGATATTTGGATCATCGGCCGCAGGGGGCCGGTCCAGGCTGCTTTCACTCCTGTGGAAGCCAGGGAATTGATGCATCTGCCCGAGACCGAAGTGGTGTTGGAAGCCGATGCGTTGGATCTTGATCCTGCCAGCCAAAGATTTCTTCAGGAAGAAGCCGGAAAGGATATACGCAAGAATATTGATCTTCTGGAAGAGATGCTGGAAACGCCCCCCAGAGAAAAGAAAAAAAGACTGCATATCCTTTTTCTTGTTTCTCCGGTGGAAATAGTCGGAGAGCAGGGGAAAGTGAGTTCGATCAAACTGAGAAGAAACCAGCTGGTGGAAAAACCGGATGGCTCCATCCGTGCCGAAGGGACTGATCGGATGTTGGAGTTAAAAACCGGATTGGTTTTCCGTTCGGTAGGATACCGTGGCGAACCACTGCCGGGAGTCCCTTTCGATGAAAAATCAGGGACGATTCCAAATGAGCAAGGTCAGATTTTGGAAGAAGGATCTCCCTGCCCAAGAGAATATACCGCAGGCTGGATCAAACGCGGTCCAAGTGGTGTAGTAGGAACGAATAAACCGGATGCCATCGAAAGTGTCAAAAAAATGCTTTCTGCCCTTGATTCCTCCGGGAAGAAGCCCCTGGAAACAAAACAGGTCCCGGATATTGCGCAACTTCTCCGAAACAGGGAAGTTGACTTCGTTTCCTTCCAGGATTGGAAACTTTTGGAAGATTACGAGACCAAAGCCGGGGAAGCGGAAGGCCGGCCCAGGAAGAAAGTCGGTACTGTTAAGGAAATGATGGAGGTGGTCCGCAGTCTCCGTGAAGGTTAAACTGCGGTTTTTTCATCCAATCCGATAGCAGCAGAGATGTTGGGTAGGCCATCCTGCTTGAGGAGCCTGACCAGTCCTTTTTTGATCTCCCTGACCATCCCCGGTCCTTGATAAACCAGTCCGGTGTAGACCTGCACCGCACTGGCCCCTGCTTTTATTTTCGCATAGGCATCCTCAGCAGTGAAAATTCCTCCGACGCCGATGATCGGGATCTGTGCTCCGATTTCGCGGTAAAGGGTTTTGATCACTTTGTTGCTGGATTTCAAAAGCGGCTTTCCACTCAATCCCCCGGATTCTCTAGCCAACGGACTCGTAAGTCCTTCTCTTGAAAGGGTCGTGTTGGTGGCAATCACTCCATCCAGGGGAAAGGCTTTGATCCGTGCAATGCTTTGCTGGAGTGCTTCTTCTTCCCAGTCCGGCGCGAGTTTGATCAGCAGAGGCGTCTTCTTTCCGGCTTCATGATCGAGCATTTCTCTCTGGCGACAGAGTTGGTCCAAAAGACTGCTGAGTTGATCTCCCTCCTGCAGTCGTCTCAAATCCTCGGTGTTGGGTGAACTGATGTTGATGCAGAAATAATCTGCCCTGGCATGGGTTGCGGAAAGTCCCTTAAGGTAGTC
>LNZD02000079.1 GCA_001469005.2 SAR324 cluster bacterium lautmerah10 | reverse complement strand
GTTCGGATTTTTACGCTCCTTCCTTTTTATTTGATTTCCTTTTTTCTTGTTTTTCCAATGATTTTGATTAAAAAAATATCCCACATCACGTTGGGAACTAATCGATGATTGCCTACATCATTCGCCGACTGGTATTGATCATCCCCACTTTGCTGGGAATCATGACGCTGAATTTTTTTGTCATTCAGATTGCTCCGGGCGGGCCGGTGGAGCAGATGATCGCAAAACTCCAGGGTACGGAAGTCAGTTCTACCGAACGTATTTCCGGAGGTGGAGAAGATATCAAGCAGAGTTCCGGATCGAAGTCCGGAGGGGAATCAAAATACCGTGGTGCCCAGGGGCTCGATCCAGAGCTGGTTCAGGAAATCGAGAGAATGTACGGATTCGATAAACCGATTCACGTCCGCTTCCTGGAAATGCTCAGGAACTACCTCGTTTTTGATTTTGGCGAAAGTTTTTTCCGGGACAGGAAAGTCACAGACCTGATTCTGGAAAAAATGCCGGTTTCGATTTCCCTCGGGGTCTGGAGCACTCTTGCCGTTTATCTTGTCAGCATCCCTCTCGGCATCCGCAAAGCGGTTCGACACGGATCACGTTTTGATGTCTGGAGCAGTACCATCGTGATTTTCGGGAATGCCATCCCGACGTTCCTGTTTGCAATCCTGTTGATCATTCTTTTCGCAGGGGGAAATTATTTCAGTTGGTTTCCATTGCGGGGGTTGTTTTCCGATAACTTCGAAACACTTTCGTTGGGAGAGAAAATCCTCGATTATTTTTGGCACCTGACTCTGCCTATCATTTCCATTCTGATCGGGGCCTTTGCAACCCTGACGATGCTTACCAAGAATTCCTTTTTAGATGAGATCAACAAACAGTACGTGATGACCGCCCGTGCAAAAGGTCTGACCGAAGGGAGGGTGCTTTACGGGCATGTCTTCCGTAACGCGATGCTGATCATCATTGCGGGTTTTCCGGCAGCATTCATCAGTATGTTCTTCACCGGTTCCTTACTGATTGAAATCATTTTTTCATTGGACGGGCTGGGGTTGCTCGGATTTGAATCTGCTCTTCAGCGGGATTATCCAGTGATGTTCGGCACCCTTTACATCTTTACTTTACTGGGTCTGGTGGTGGGCTTGATCAGTGACATCACCTACACCATCGTCGATCCGCGGATTGATTTTGAGTCGCGTGATCTTTGATCCTGAATCAATGAAAAGTATGGATTCTTCAGCATGAGTCCCATCAATCAACGAAGGCTCAAGGTCTTTCTTGCCAATCGTCGCGGATACTGGTCCCTCTGGCTTTTCGGAATTCTTTTTTTTCTCAGCCTTTTTGCCGAGTTAATCGCCAACGACAAGCCGCTGATTGTTTCTTATTCAGGACATTTGCACTTCCCTGCCCTGCGTCATATGGTCGGGATGCCGGGGATTCCTGAAACGGAATTCGGCGGAGAGTTCGCCACCGAGGCGGAATATCGGGACGAGTTTGTTGCGGAATTGATCAGGGAAAAAGGTTGGATGCTATGGCCTCCGGTACGCTATAGCTACCGTACAATTAACTATGAACTCCCGAGTGCGGCTCCTTCCTTTCCCACTTCGGAAAACTGGTTTGGCACGGATGACCAGGGCCGGGATGTGGTCGCACGTCTGATCTATGGTTTCCGGATTTCCGTGTTGTTCGGGCTGGTGCTGACCTTTTTCAGCAGCATCATCGGCATCATCGCCGGTGCGGTCCAAGGATATTACGGAGGGAAAACGGACCTGTTTTTTCAACGGTTCATGGAAATCTGGTCGGGTATGCCCCAACTCTACCTGCTGATCATCCTGGCCAGTTTTGTCGAACCGAATTTCTGGTGGCTTTTACTGATCATGCTGCTCTTCAGTTGGATGGCATTGGTTGGTGTGGTGCGGGCCGAATTTCTCCGCGGACGGAACCTCGAGTATGTTCGTGCGGCCCGGGCATTGGGAATGAACAACCGCCAGGTCATGTTTCGGCACATCCTGCCAAATGCACTGGTGGCAACGATGACCTTCCTTCCATTTATCCTATCAGGATCGATTACTACTCTTACTGCCCTGGACTTTCTTGGTTTCGGGCTGCCACCGGGTTCTCCTTCTTTGGGAGAGTTGCTGGCTCAGGGAAAGGCCAATCTGCATGCACCCTGGCTGGGTATCACCGCTTTTACCGTGTTGGCGCTTCAGCTCAGCCTTCTGGTTTTCATTGGTGAAGGGGTGCGTGACGCATTTGCCCCGAGGCACAATCGCTGATCGCCTATGGACTTGCTGAAAGTTGATCACCTTTCTGTGGATTTCGTGCAGGGATCAAAACCGTTTCATGCGGTTCGTGATGTCTCTCTCTCGATCAAAAAAGGCGAAACTCTGGCTTTGGTGGGTGAGAGTGGATCGGGCAAATCGGTGACGGCTCATTCTGTTATGGGGCTGCTTCCTCCTTCAGCAAAACTAGAACAAAGGACTTCGATTCTTTTCGACGGCCAGGAATTGTTAAAGAAGCAGGAGAAGGAACTGCAACTGATTCGAGGTAACCGGATTGGGATGATTTTCCAGGAACCCCTTTCATCTTTGAATCCACTGCACACCATTGGGAAACAGATTGCCGAATCTCTACAACTTCATCAGGGTGCTGCTTTGAATCAACTCAAAAAGAAGGTGGTGGAACTGCTGGAAAGGGTAGAAATCCAGAATGCAGAAGAGAAAGCCAGGGCTTATCCCCATGAGCTCAGCGGAGGACAACGTCAGCGTGTGATGATTGCCATGGCAATTGCCAATGAGCCGGATCTGCTGATTGCCGACGAACCAACTACGGCACTCGATGTAACGGTACAGGCTCAGGTTCTGGCGCTCATTCGCAGGTTGCAGAAGGAATTGGGAATGGCCATTTTATTGATCACCCACGATTTGGGTATTGTCAAACACCACTCCGACCGGGTTGCGGTGATGAAAGAAGGGCAAATCGTGGAGACCGAAGAGACTGCCACCCTCTTCCAAAACCCGGTTCATCCCTACACCCGAAAATTACTCGACTCGGAACCTAAAGCAGAGGTCCTGAAAACCAACCCAAACGCGAAAGCTCTGGTTGAATCCAAAAAACTGAAAGTCTGGTTCCCGATCCGTAAGGGGGTCCTGAAACGGACCGTGGGGCATATCAAGGCGGTGGACGGAATCAACCTCACTTTACGAGAAGGTGAAAGTGTCGGAGTCGTCGGAGAAAGCGGGTCGGGTAAATCGACTTTGGGTTTGGCATTGCTGCGTCTGGTACAAAGTCAGGGGGAGATTGTTTATGACGGAACTTCGATCGAGCAATTCCGGCAGAAACAGATGCTGCCTCTGAGACGTGAAATGCAGGTCGTTTTTCAGGATCCTTTTGGAAGCCTGAGCCCCCGGATGCCGGTTGCCCGAATCGTCGGTGAAGGGCTGGAAGTGCATGGGATCGGTGATGAAACAAAGCAGGAAGAGGATGTGATCTCCGCACTCAGGGAGGTGGGGATTGATCCGGATATCCGTCACCGATACCCCCATGAAT
>LNZD02000078.1 GCA_001469005.2 SAR324 cluster bacterium lautmerah10 | reverse complement strand
TACGGGTGTTTTATGGCACCTCCCGCTGGCCTGAAAACGTTAAAGAGAAGACGCTCAGGTTTATTTGTCCGTCCGAAGCATATGACTCAGCCAATCCACTGCCTGAAAAACGGCCGTTACACGAATTCTTCAGATTTTCATGATGTGCGCCCCAGCCCCTTCTCAAAAGCTGGCACTCAAAAAGCGACCTGATCAACACCTTTGAGACTGAGCATTTGTCGCGCTTCATCCGGAGTCGCAATATCAAGAGACAGTCCCTCCAAAACCTGACGGATTTTTTTCACCTGATCTGCGTTAGATTCTGCCAACCTTCCGGGCCCGATCCAGAGCGAGTCCTCGAGTCCTACTCGAACGTTGCTGCCCTGTGCAGCACCCATAGAGGCCAGAGAAATTTGATTTTTTCCTGCTCCTAAAATGGACCACCGGAAATCATTTCCAAACAAGCGATCAGCAGTGCGTTTCATGTGCATCAAATCCTCCGGGTGGGCACCAATGCCTCCTAAAAGACCAAAAACCGATTGAATGAAAAGGGGTGGCCGGGCCAACCCTCGATCAACAAAGTGAGCAAGATTATAAAGGTGCGAAATGTCGTAGCACTCAAACTCGAACCGTGTGGAGTTCGCATTGCCGATGCTTAAGATGGTCTCAATGTCTTTAAAGGTATTTTTGAAGACTAAATCCCGGGAGTTCTCCAGATGCTTGACTTCCCATTCATGGGTGAAATCTTTGAAACGATCCAGCATCGGATAAAGACCAAAGTTCATCGAACCCATATTGAGAGATGCCAATTCCGGCTTAAAGGTCGCGGCTGGCTGCATCCGCTCTTCGACGGTCATGTGGGGACTTCCACCGGTGGTGATGTTGACCACGGCATTGGTCGCCTGCTTTATTTCGGGCAGAAATTGTTCAAAGACTTTTGGATCCTGAGTCGGGCAACCTGTTTCAGGATCCCGTGCGTGAAGATGCAAAATGGCAGCTCCAGCCTCGGATGCTGCAATGGCTGCATCGGCGATCTCTTTTGGTGTCACGGGCAGGTATTTTGACATCGATGGCGTGTGAATTGCCCCAGTGACCGCACATGTAATGATGACTTTCCGTTTACTTGTTCCCATTCGTCTTCTTCTCCTTATTGTTTTTATGAGCGATCAGAGCTGCTAACTGCTGATCACGCCATGCTTGGCGTTCTTCGATCCTGGATTGGTCAAGAATCGAGCGTCGATCATGATGGATCCGGTCGATGAGGTTCTTATCCCAGGTCATCTCAAGACTTTGAGAGACCGACATGTCCCGATACATGTTGCCATAACGTTCTGCGTAATCTGCAAGGCCTCCCGGCGCATTCAAATCGATCGTTTCAAATGGCCCCATGAACGACCAACGTAACCCAAGCCCATCCCGGACGGCACAATCGATATCGTCCGGACTGGCATAATCTCCTTCAGCAAGCCGCAACGCTTCATTGATCAGAGCGCCTTGCAACCGATTCAAAATAAATCCTTGAATTTCCTTTTTGACAATGATCGGACTTTGTCCAACCTCCAGCATGATTTGATAGGCCCCGTTCACGGTTTCTTCAGACGTCCACGGAGAAGGAGCAACTTCGACCAATGGTATCAGATGAGGCGGATTGGTTGGATGAACCACAACGACACGTTCACGACACTTAAGATTTTCGGAAAATTTTGATGCGACAATGCCTGAGGTTGAGCTAGCCAGAATACAGCTTCCTTTCACGACTCCTTGAAAATGATCGAAGAGCTTTTTCTTCAGCTCCAGGATTTCAGGCCCGCATTCCTGCACATAGTCTGCATCGGTCAATGCCTCCTCAATGCTTGAGGTGTAGATGATCTCTTTCGGTCGCCGGGATGCTGAATCAAGACCCGAACGAATCAATAAATCGAGTTGCTCAGCAATCAAAGGTTCAGCTTTATCCAACGCGTTTTTGTCGGAATCAAACAACCTGACGGTCCAACCTGCCCGCGAAAATACAATTGCCCAGCTGGACCCGATGAGACCACTTCCGATGATCGCGACCGAACGGGTCTCGGATTGTGATGTCAACGCGCTTTTATCGTCACTTTGATCCAGCATCATGTAAGAACCTTCTCGATATCTGATGCCGCCCCGGCAATATCAGCTTCAATTGCAATACGAGCGCCCACACCATCATTAGATTCAAGGGCTTCACATGCGCGGAAGTGATGCATCATCGAATTCGACCGACTGAACTGCTCAAAAAAGGTAAGCCGAACCTGCGGGCCAGAGCGCAGCCAAAGATTCTCAATCATCCTCATCATGTAATCTGAACTTGCAACTCGATAGATGGCTCTATGAAATTCCCAGTTTTGTTTTAAATATGCATCAGTATCATCGTTTTTGATGGAATCTGCCATGTGGTTACACAACTCCCTGATATGACTGAGGTCACTTTGATTGATTTTCTCGGCAGCTCTTTCTGTGGCAATTCCCTCAAGGGCCAAACGAATGTCGCGTAAATCTCTCAAATCCTCTCGTGTTAACACTGGAACAGACGGGGTTCGATTAGAACCGACCACTAATGCATGCTCGGCTTGAAGTCGTTTGATCGCTTCACGAGCGGGAGTGGCAGAGACTCCCAGGGTTTCCGTCAGGTATCGAATAGAAACCGGCTGGCCGGGCTTGAAGTGTCCAATCATCAGATTCCGGCGCAACACGTCGTAAACCTGTTTGTTGACAGCGTTATCGGCACCAGCCTCATGCTTCACAATCATAACGATTCTTCAAAATTATTGTATCCAGAGTTTTTCTTTACGGTATGCCAATGAAAGCACCAGGTCGAGTTGATGCTCGACGATCATGATTGAAACCTCACTCCGCAATTTATCGATTCCTTCAAAAAGTTCTTCAATCATCACGGGAGAAAGGCCCTCGAAGGGTTCATCCATCAGCAGAAGGTGAACGTTCCCAACAAGCGCCCGGGCAATGGCCACCATCTGCTGCTCTCCTCCGGAGAGCGAGTCAGCACGGGCATGCAAACGCTCTTTGATCCTCGGAAATTGCTCAAAGACACGTTCCTGCGTCCAGGTCACACCATCATTACCTTGGCGCCTGAGAGCACCAATTTGAAGATTTTCTTCAACGGTCAAATTCGGGAAAAGCCTTCTTCCCTGGGGAACAAGCCCAATTCCAAGACGTGAAATCTCTTCCGGTTGGAGGTTTTGGATATCATGACCGATGAATGTAATCCTTCCATCAGAAACCGGAGCAATTCCCATGATGGATTTCAAAGTTGATGATTTTCCTGCCCCGTTCCTGCCAAGTAAAGCCACTATTTCTCCTTGGGAGACGTCCAGGCTCACATCATTGAGGATATGACTCTTTCCATAAAACGTATTGATGGCGTCAAGCTTGAGCAGACAAGGTTCTGAGTCTCGGTTGTAATCACGTTCGGAATTGCTGCGGGTTTTGATGATTTGATCCTTGCCCGAGCCAAGATAGGCGATTTGTACCTGCTCATTATGGCGCACATCTTCTGGCTCACCTGTAACGAGTACCCGCGCTTCATTCATTACGGTTACCATGTCTGAGAATTCAAACACCCGGTCAATATCGTGCTCGATCAGCAAAATGGCCATATAATCAGCCAGCGATTTGATGAGGGCAATAATCCGTTCACGCTCCTGAGCAGCAAGGCCTACCAGAGGTTCGTCCAACAGTAATACTCGTGGCCGTGTCGCTATCGCAAGGCCGATTTCCAGCAAACGCTGACCACCGTAGGACAAATCGGAAGCAATGATGTCCTCAAGGCCGCTCAAACCAAGAAAATTTATCAAATCCTGTGTTTCTGAGTTTACTTCGGCAAGTGATTTGGCATCGATCCAGATATTGAGGGCTTGATGGTGACGTGACTGAACTGCCAGCCGAACATTTTCTTCCACCGTCAATTCCGAGAACAGATTGGTGATCTGAAAGGAACGAGAAATACCCTGATGCGACAGAACGTGAGGGCGCGTGTCGCTTTGTTTCCTCGCCTCGAGGTAAATGGTCCCTGTATCCGTTTGATACTCCCCTGACAAAATGTTGAACAGGCTTGTTTTGCCTGCGCCATTTGGACCAATGAGAGCTTGAAGGGTTCGATCTCTAATGTTTAACGAAACATCATCGACTGCCTTGAAGTTTCCAAATGATTTGCTGACAGCATCGCAGCTGAAAAGCACATTAGTCGAGGTTGGATGATCATCGTTTCGAAGCTTTTGGGGAACACTTTGTGTCATTGCTGGCATCACCCGTCCACTCATCGCAGCCTTTCCCTTGCGTCGGAAAAATGGCGCGACCAGGCGCTCTCCAACCCCCATCAATCCTGTTGGAGAAAATAAAATAAAACCCATGAACATGAGCCCGAATAAAAGCTGCCAACTTGCGGTGTATTCCGAGAGGATTTCCCGGAATAAGATAAAAAATGCCCCGCCCAGAGCCGGGCCGAGGAAGTGACGTGATCCTCCCAAAATGGTCATTGCCAGAATTTCCCCGGAATGCTGTACATGCACCAGTTCTGCACCGATGTAGTACTTGAGAAATGGGAAAAGGGATCCAGCAATTGCCGTGAAGAATGCTGAGTTTTCCCGAATCGCTTTGAGGACTCTTCCGAACGGTGAGTTTACGACACGCCAAATCATGAATAAAGACACCAGGAAGATTGCGTAAACGAGATAGAAGAATGCAGATTGATCATTAAGATCGACGCCGAATAACACCGGGCGCTCCATCCCGCCGTAGCCGTCTTCGCCGCCTGTAAAGGAAGTCCATCGATAGATGATGTAAAAGGTCATTGCAGCGAATGACAAAGTCAGGAGCGAGAAATAAACCCCCCGAAGAAGAAGCGAAAGGAAACCAATGCCGAATCCAATCAATGTGGTAAACGAAATGGCGAGTAGAATCGGGATGAAGATTGACTCGGGGATCAACTGGACTTGAATGATTGAAGCCGCATAGGCTGCCACGCCAAAAAAGATTCCATGGCCAAAAGATGCTAACCCCGAGTACCCAAGCAGAAGATTGATGCCCAGACCAGCGAGCGCATAAATCAGAATCTCAGTTGCAGTGGTCGTGGTTAAGCCGGTCAAGGTCATCAGCGGCAACAGCAACAGCCCGCAGATGGCAGCTATAACAATAGGATTTTTGAAGAACTTGGCCACCTATTCAAGCCTGTCAAATCTGATTCCAAACATGCCGCGGGGACGGAAAATCAGAACCAGTACCATCAGTGCGTAAATGGAACCCTCGGCGGCCGGCGGAATGTAAAGCGCGGTGACTCCTTTCAACACCCCCACAAGCAGGCCGGCAAATACCACTCCCCAGAAACTTCCAAGTCCACCAAGCACACAGATGACAAATGCGGCAGTGACAATGTCATTTCCCATTGCGGGCTGAACACCCGTCAAACTCGCAGACATGGAGCCCGCCACTGCGGCCAACCCCACCCCAATCGCGAATACCAGTGACAAGATGGGTTTGATTGAGATGCCCATAGCACGAACCATTTCGGAATCAGCAACCCCTGCACGCATGATCAGGCCAAAGGATGTCTTGTTGAATAAAAGCCACAGCCCTCCGATCGAGACAGTGGTTACAGCCAATATCGCGAGGCGGTAGTAGGAATAGATAAAACTGCCTAGATGTAACTGACCTGAAAGAAATTCTGGGATCGAAAAGGGAATTCCTGAGGCTCCAAAACTGAGCCGCAGAACCTGTTCTGCAGACATTGCCAGACCAAATGTGAAAAGCAGGGTCAGGATCGGATCCTTGGTATAAAGTCTTCGCAGAAAAAACGTTTCCACGATGATGCCAATCATCCCGACAAGAATGGGGGTCACCACAAAAGCGACGGGAAACCCGATGAGTTCACTGAGAAAAACGATGAGATATGCACCAACAGCATAGAAGGCCCCATGCGCCAGATTCACCACCCCGCCCAGGCTAAAAATGATCGATAATCCAAGCGCGAGCAGCGTGTAGTAGGTTCCAACAAGGAGCCCGTTAAGAATCTGTTCTAAAAGAAGCATGGGGAACTGTTTCTCATTAAAAAAAACGAGGGTTGAAAACGCCCAACCCTCGCAATTCGTCTATTTTCAGAGGCTCATCCCATCACACACATGTTTTCACTTTGCGTGGGCTGGATCACATCGAGCTTCTCATTGTCGCCGGGACTCGCTTCAACGATTTCGAAAATATCCCATTCGTCCTGCATCTCTGCTTTGTCTTTGACCTTCACAACGAACATTTGCTGCAAGAGTGAATGATCCCATTTTCGGAAATGCCCCTTGCGTGGTTTGAGAATGTCAAACTCCATGCCGGACTCCAACAGAGGAATGATCTTCGCAGGATCAACGGATTTTGCCTCTTCCATGGCTGCCGCCATGATCTTAACGCCGATGTAGTCACCCCAAGCCTGATTTTCAGGCGGCTTTTTGTACTTTTGGGTAAAGGCTTTGGCAAATGCTTGCGACGAAGGTGTGTTCATACCGTGATACCAGAGACTCTGCCAGTATCCCGTGATGGAGTCGATTCCGGCTGCCCAGAAACCCGCTGTATCCATCACCCCTCCGGAAACCGCATAATTAAGACCATATTCCTTGTATTGCTTCAAAAATGTGGTCTGGTCTGCTCCGGCTAAGTTGATGTAGACAAAGTCTGGTTTCGCAGCTTTGATCTTCAGGATATAAGGACTGTAATCGGGGGTATTGGTGGCAACCAATTCGTTCGCCATGACATTGCCGCCATTCTCGGTCAGGAACCGAGTGGAAACCCGAGCGAGATCGTGCCCAAAGGCATAATCGGCAGTCAGCATATAGAAATCCTTACCATTGACGTTGCCGGCACGATTCTGCCAGTTTCCAATGGTTTTGGTATACATCGTATTACCGGCTTCGACGTGAAACGAATACGGGTTACATTTCTCACCACGTAATGCATCAGAGTTGCAGCCTGTCTGCATGTACATGGTTTTAAGACGTTTTGCAGTTGCCATGACGCCTCCACCAGAACCGGAGCTTATCTCCCCGATGAGGAAGTGCACCTTCCGTTTTTCGATCAGTTTCTGTGCCTTGGTCGGTGCCACTGCAGAACCAACACTGTCCTCCGAAAAGAGATCGACTTCCCTTCCCAATATTCCACCGGCAGCATTAAGCTCCTCTACCGCCAGGTTAACCCCTCGAAACCCATAGTCACCGAGGGTTCCCAAGAACCCAGAACGCGGTGTTATATGCCCCACTCGGATAGTATCGTCTGAAGCATTAATGATTGCGGGCGCTCCTAAAGCACCTGCCGACAGCCCTGCAAATCCGCCAATACTGCCCTTGATTAATCCACGGCGGGAGATGGTTTGTTTGTTGTTCATCATGATCCTTTTCCTTTCCCATAATTTTGATTGGTGTGATCACAATAATCCTGAATCACACGGATAAACAGCAGAAAAAGCTATTTTATGCTGTAATTAATGTCAAGTGTGATCACACTTG
>LNZD02000077.1 GCA_001469005.2 SAR324 cluster bacterium lautmerah10 | reverse complement strand
CTCAAGGACTCAGAACTTCCGCAAAATCTGGACGGTCTTTTGATCGGCGGAGGATTTCCTGAAATTTATGCGGAAACGATGTCCGAAAATCATTCCATGCGTCAATCCCTGAAAAAAGCGATTGTTTCTGGAATGCCGTGTTATGCGGAATGTGGGGGGTTGATGCTGCTTGCGGAAAGTTTACAGACCCGGGAAGGTCGATCCTTCCCGATGGCCGGGATGATTCCGGGATCAGTGCGAATGACTGAACGCCTCCAGCATTTTGGTTACTGTCAGGCAAGATTTGAAGAAGGAGGGTCTTTCCGCGGTCATGAATTCCATTATTCAAATTGGGAGGAAGAATCAAATCTGGCAAATGCCTGGACCGTCAGGAGGCACGCGGATGGAAGTGAACGGAAGGAGGGGTATCAACGTGGAAACCTCCATGCTTCCTACGTTCATTTGTATTTCCCAAAAGCGGCCCAGGTTCTTTCACCCTTATTCGGTTTGGACTAGGAATGGGATTCTTCCAACCAGGCCGATTGAGAACTTGTGTTTATTCACCCCTGCCTGCATTTTCAATGTCTGAAAATAATGCGGCAGGCATATTCGCATCATTTTGATGATGCACCAATTTCATCATGGAGAATCAATGGATTCACAAGCCATTCAAACCGGAATATCCGGAGGCATTTCACAAAGCCGAATCCTTTCGGCAACCCTTTTGGCGATGGCAGGACTGGGACTTCTGTTCCTGGTCGGATTTGCCCATGGTCCGAACAACGCTTTACACAACGCGGCGCATGATACACGCCATGCGTTCACTTTTCCCTGTCACTGAGGCCTCGTTTTTATGCTGAAAAAAGCGATTTCAGTCGCACTTCTTTCCGGCTTCATTGCAGGATTGTTCGTCACCGTCATTCAGTCGGTGTTGGTGACCCCTCTGATTCTTGAGGCGGAAAGCTATGAGCAAAGTGCTTCGGCATTTCGACTTCCTGACTCAGGGGAAAAACCCTGGAGGCTGATCGGTCACGAGTGGAAGCATGATGAAGGAGAGGATTCGGCCGAGTGGTTTCCCTATGAGGGCCTGGAACGAACCTTCTACACGGCCGGTTCGAACATCGTCACCGGAGTTGCATTTGCACTCGTCTTAGTTGGAGTTTTTCTGCTGCGGGGCAAGCCGGTGGATTTGAACCAGGGCTTTTTGTGGGGTGCTGCAGGTTTTGTGGTCTTCTCTGCTGCACCGGCATTGGGATTGCCTCCGGAACTTCCAGGCATGACTGCCGCGACCTTGGGAAGTCGTCAGCTCTGGTGGTTTGGGACGGTTTTTGTGACGGCGGTTGGATTGGGAATTTTCATCGAAAAAAGCTCTTTGTGGCCCAGACTGGTGGCATTGCTCCTGATTGCATCACCGCACCTGCTTGGCGCACCCCATGTTGTGGTTACCAAAAGTGTGGTGCCTGCGGAACTCTCTGCGCAGTTTGCGGTTTCCTCCCTCATCAGTTCGGCATTGTTCTGGATGGTTCTTGGAGGAGTTTCTGGATATTTCTACCAGCGATTGATGCCTTCGGCTGAAGTCGAGCCTCAACCTGCCACATGAACCTCACAGCAAAATGAATTCTTCCAGCATTCGTGAAAACCTGATTCAGTCGATCGGCAATACGCCTTTGATCCGTCTCCGGAGGGCTTCGGAGGAGACAGGTTGTACGATTCTGGGGAAGGCAGAATTCATGAACCCCGGGGGTTCGGTCAAGGACCGTGCTGCAAAGGCAATCGTTCTGGACGCGGAGAAGCAGGGAGTTCTCAAACCAGGAGGTTTAATCGTCGAGGGAACCGCTGGAAATACAGGAATCGGATTGGCACTGGTGGGAAATTCCCGTGGTTACCGGACCCTGATCGTCATTCCCGAAACCCAAAGTCAGGAAAAAAAGGACATGCTCCGTCTCAGCGGGGCCGAACTCAAGGAAGTCCCCGCCGTGCCTTATCGGGATCCGCAGAACTATATCAAGATTTCCGGAAGACTCGCTGAGGAACTCAATCAGAACGATCCTAAGGGTGCCATCTGGGCAAACCAGTTCGACAATGTGGCCAACCGTCAGGCACATTACGAAACCACAGGCCCTGAAATCTGGGAGCAGACCGAGGGAAAAGTCGATGCCTTCATCTGTGCGGTGGGTACCGGTGGAACCCTGGCCGGCACCGGGGCTTTTCTCAAGGAAAAGAATCCTGAGATTCAGATTGGACTGGCAGATCCGATGGGTGCCGCACTCTATTCCTATTATACTGAAGGTGAGCTCAGTTCCTGGGGAGATTCGATTACCGAAGGCATCGGCCAGGGACGAATCACCGCCAACCTGGAAGACGCGGTCGTGGATCACCCCTTCCAGATTCCCGATGAAGAAGCATTGCCGGTTTGCTTTAAGTTGCTTCAGGAAGAAGGATTGTGCCTCGGGAGTTCCTCCGGGATCAACGTCGCTGGTGCAATTCGCCTGGCCAAAGAATTGGGCCCCGGAAAAACGATTGTCACCATCCTCTGCGACAGCGGAACGCGTTATCAGTCCAAACTCTTCAATCCACAGTTCCTGAAAAAGAAAGGACTTCCCATTCCTGAATGGCTGAGTTGATACCTTGGCTTTATGGTTCAAAACCATTGAAAGGAAGGTTTAAGAACTTTTAGTAATTCTCTTATGATTCAGAAATGAAGAGCCATGTTGTCGATTCATTGTCATTCCGCGCGAAGTCGCGGAATCCATCATCGTGAAATCAGTAGGGTATAGATTCTGCGACTCCGCAAAGCTCCGCGCAGAATGACACGGAGGAGTTTGATTGGAGGACGTAGAACGGATAGGTTTGATTAAAGGACCTAGATTGAAATAAAAACAGCTTTTCTCTAGAACGTAAATTGAAACAGTAACGATCTTTTCTATAG
>LNZD02000076.1 GCA_001469005.2 SAR324 cluster bacterium lautmerah10 | reverse complement strand
CGCTGGCTCAAGCTCCATGATGAAGAAGCTTACGAAAAGCGTTTTGGAGGAATCCTTTATGTGTTTTTGCGCGGAATGAAAGACGTTGACGCGTTTCACTTCGAGAGACCTTCCTGGGCGAAGTTGAAAGCATACGAATCAGAATTGGAACGCCCAAGAAAATCTCATCCCGCTGCCATTTCTGCCTGACGCCTGATCATTCTTACATCCATGGATCAACTGCTTTACGTGCTTGCCTGTCACCCCCTCTGCACCGAGGGAGTTGCCCTGAGCAGGAGGGACCGACGCTGGCGGGTAATTCATGAATGGACCGCCGGTTGGGGCACGGAATCTTCCACGGAAGAAGAACCTTCTTCCCAGGAAATTCCTGAAAACCAAGAAGATCCCTGGATCGAAAATGTCACCGCCTTCCTGGACCGTCATCAATGGCGGAACCAGTCACTGGTCTTCTTGGTTCCAACCGAAGATGTGGTTTCAAGAAAAATAGGTTTTCCCTTCAAGGACCGACGCAAGATCCAGCAGGCGTTGCGTTTTGAACTCGAAGGAGAACTCCTCGAGGATCTGGAAGATCTTCGTTTCAGCATTGACATCCGGGGACTGGATCAACAGAACGCGGAAGTGCTGGTGCTCCTCTTCGGGAAGGAACGAACAGAAAAACTGCAGCGCATCTGCCTCGAGCGGGACCTGCTGATCCGGAGCATCGACTGCACGGCCTATGCCCTCTTTCGGGAACTGTTCCAAAGCTCCTCAACCATGCCTCAGGCAGATGAAGGAAAAAATCTGCTTTCCTCGGAAGAACATGCAGGTTTCCAGGTTTACCTTGGCGCTGATGAAGCTTTCATCAATACCATTCAAGGACAACGACTGGAGGAAATCAAATTCTTCCCGAACCGACTCGCGGAACTTTCCGCAGAGCTGACTGAAAACGGGAAGCTTCAGGACTTCCTTTATGAATTCGCAGCAGGAACCTCCGAAGAAGAATCTCCTGGCCCCCGGGAAAACCTGGAACAGGAACTGGAATGGCTTTGCGGACAGTTTACCCGTCATCTTCGCGGAAGGGATTACAGCAGCGGAAGCAGGATTATGATTCACGGGATTTTCTCTCCTGCCATCGAATGGGACGGCATCCGCTTCAAGATGAGGAGTTTTCCCCTGCCGGAAGCAGAAACCCTGAAACAGCGCCAAACTTTTGAAGAGGATGCAGAAGAATCTGAACTGGAAGAAACCTTTGTTGCAGAATCCGAAGTGGTCGGTGACGAATCCCAAGACCCTGCTCCGGACACCCTGGATGAACTGATGGAAGAGGCTTCACGCCGTTCCGAAGAAGAAGAAACTCCTGAAGAAGACACCCTCGAACTCCCACCTGCAGTGAAGGAGGAGCAGGTTCCGTTGATCAGTCAGATCAGCCTGCTCAACCTGACCGGAAGGCAGATGTGGGGGGTGTTGGGGGACACCCGTGAAGCACTCCACGAGTTGCACGAAAAGCATTCGCTGAGTCTTTATTCCGACTCTACCCCGTGGCGTAGATTTCTCCATCGAAATCGTGGAGGGGTTTTCGGCCTGGTTTTGTTTACCATGGTTTTGCTGGGCGGATGGTATGCTTCCCTCTGGATTCATAACCAGTCCCTCAGAGATGACCTGAAACGGACTGATCAGCTTCTTCAAAATGAAATCCAAAGGGTTTTCCCGGAAGGGAAGCAATCCGGAATCGAGTCTGCGATTTCAGGAATGAGCGAGAAAATCCGTAAACGCCGTCAGGAAATCAAAGTTAGCAAATCTTTTGAAGAACGAAACTACAAGACCCTCGATTTCCTGAACCGGATCTCCACCTTGCTGGAGGAACCTGGCGAGTTCCGTATCGACCAGATGGAGTACGGAAAAGACCGTTTTTCCATGAGCGGTTCGATTGAAAGCTACGACCGGTTGCAACTGTTGAAAAACGGATTGATGGAGATCGAGGAATTCAAGGATCAAAGAATTGTTGAAAGCAACAGAAAAAGCCAGGAAGGCATCATTTTCAGGATCTCCATCGACCTTAAATGAATCTCATCGATCTTTCACCCATGATCCTTCATTCAGGAACTTTCCGAATTAATAAACCCTTGCTTCATTAAGGAGATTCAACATTGGGAACAGGATATTTCACTCAACCCAGTCTTTGCGCTGATCGAATTGTTTTTGTGTGCGAAGACGATCTCTGGGAAGTTGACTCTTCTGGAGGCCAGGCCAGGCGGCTGACCAATTCACGAAGTGAAATCAAGACTCCTTACCTTGATCCTTCGGGCAAGTGGATTGCGTGCTGCGCCAAGGAAGAAGGGGATCCCGACGTTTACCTGATGTCGGCAGACGGAGGACCGTTGACACGGCTGACCTGGCTGAACTCGGTCACCCGCATCGTGGGTTGGACCCCGGACGGCAGTTCGATCCTCTTTCACAGCATCCATCAGGCGGTTCATCATCGTGGAAGCGACGCATGGCTGTTCAAGGTAGGTGTTGACGGAGGTCCCGTTCAACGTCTGCCTTTTGGCCCTGCCGTCTCATTGAATCATCAGCAAAAAGGCCCTGGGATCGTGCTGGCCCGGAACTCCATGAACAATTCACGCTGGAAGCGGTATCGTGGAGGAATGGTCGGGGAAATCTGGGTCGACGAACAGGGAAAAGGAAATTTCCAAAGAATCCTTAATGATCTTGAAGGAAACCCGGTCTGCCCAAACTGGGTGGGGAAGCGCATCTGGTTTGTCTCCGATCATGAAGGAATCGGCAATCTCTATTCCTGCACCCCCAAGGGCAAAGACCTTCAACGTGAAAGTTTCCAGCAAGAATACTACGTCCGTGATCCGGCTTTCAGTGGAAATGAGCTGGTGTTCCAC
>LNZD02000075.1 GCA_001469005.2 SAR324 cluster bacterium lautmerah10 | reverse complement strand
TTTCAGAACATTCTGAAACAGCAGTTCAATACTCTGGCGGGTAAGACTGTGGCCATCCTCGGATTTGCATTCAAGGCTGACACCGGAGATACCCGGGACTCTCCTGCCATTCCACTTTGCCAAAAACTCCTGGAGGAGAAGGCGCGGGTTCGGATTCATGATCCAAAAGCCCTTGAAAATGCCAGAGAGGATCTGCGTGGGATGCAGGGCGATGTGGAATTCGTGGAAGACCCATACCAGGCCTGCAAGGGAGCCCATTCCATTGCCCTGGTCACCCAGTGGCAGGAATACCGGGAGCTTGATTTCCAGCGGATACATGATGAAATGGTCAAACCGGCGTTCATGTTTGACGGGAGGAATCACCTGGATCCTCAAAGCCTGCATCAAATCGGATTCAATGTTTTTCCCCTGGGAAAGAAACCCCTGCTCCATCTATGATTCCTTTCGGCCTCAAACACGGTGCCGGTCAACCTATAACCTGAGATGAATTCCATGAGCCAGTTCGAAGAAAATTTAAAACAACTTCCCAAAGCAGAGGAAGTGGTCCTCTTGAGACTTTTCAATGAAAAAGATCAGTTGCTTTCTCTCATCCCCAACGTTGCAGGGAAAAATGCTGCCCTAAGAGTGTTCAATAAAATTGCCGGAGAACGTGGACTGATCGATTCCGATTCGGCAAAAGAAGGACTGCAATGGTTCGGTGAATATGTCTCCAAGGCGGAAGCGCATCCTGGCAGGCACAAGAAACTCGAATTGTTGATGAACCTCAAGCCGGGACAGAACTTCAGGGTTGAAAAAATCACTTCGGATCATAAAAACCTGCTCCAAAACATCAGCGACCGTAAAGCCAGTGCGGAAGAGACCGAGGCATTCATTGAAATGCTGGATCAGGGGCAGGTTCGTGCCGCAGAAAAGGTCAGTGATGTCTGGGAACCGCAAACCTACACCATCGATGGGGTCCTCAACTATTTTGGGACCCATCCGAATGTGATGATGGAAAACGGATACTACGACAAAATTCCGTTGAAGACTCAAAATTATACCGAGGAAATGTTTGAAAAAGGCGGGGTGAGGTATGCCCCCGGATCGATGGTCCGTAAAGGGGCGTTCATTGGTCCGCAGACGGTGGTGATGAATTTGGCTTTTGTCAACATCGGTGCACATATTGCCGGAAAAGGATGCATGATTGATGGTGGGGCACGGGTCGCTTCCTGTGCACAGATCGGAGAGAATGTTAAATTCGGTGCAGGTTCAGGTATCGAGGGAATCCTCGAGCCGGCAGGAAGACTCGCCTCGATCGTGGAAGATCATGTCAAGATCGGAGCGATGTGTGAGGTGGCAGGAATCATCGGGGAAGGTTCAGTGATTGCGAGTGGAGTGGTGATGGCCTCCGGGAAAAAAATCTATGATGAAGATACCGGCGATCTGGTATCCCCGATGGAATGCAAGGTCGGTGATCAGACTTTTCTGCTTCCGGTGATTCCCCCCTACCGTCTTGCGGTCGGCGGGTCGCTGCCTTCCGATAAGGGAAAGCACCATACCGATGCGGTCATTCTCAAATCGGGGGATTTGAGGGATTCCGTGACGATGAGGCATTTTGCCAAGCAAGGCATCCTGTATTCCTGAACATCGAGAAACGCTATTCTTTAATCCTCGGAGGAACATGACCGACCTGATCCTTGCCCTGGACCAGGGCACCACCAGTTCACGCAGCATCCTTTTCACGGAAAAGGCCGAAATCCGGGCGGTTGCCTCCGAACCCCTGGAGTGCCGTTTTCCGGATTCAGGTTGGGTGGAACAGGACGCAGAAGCAATCTGGGAAACCCAGCGAAGCACCATCGTCAAGGTTCTGGATCAGGCAGGTATCGGTCTTTCCGAGGTTTCCGCCATAGGAATCACCAACCAGCGGGAATCCACCATCGCCTGGAATCGTGAAACCGGAGAAGCGCTTTGTCCCGCGATCAACTGGCAATGCCGACGCACTGCTGGGTTTTGTGATGAGTTGAAAGAGGAGGGTTTTGATGAATTGATCCGAAACCGAACCGGTTTGGTCACCGATCCTTATTTTTCAGGTACGAAGATGCACTGGATTCTCCAGAATGTTCCTGAAGCTGCGAACCTTGCACGCCAGGGGAAACTTTGTTTTGGTACAGTCGACAGCTGGCTGATCTGGAAACTGAGTGGAGGAACAACCCACGCCATCGAAATCAGTAATGCTTCCCGGACCCTCGTTTTTGACATCCAAAAATGCGAATGGGACTCCGAGATCCTTTCACGATTCGGCATTCCCCCGGAATCCCTGCCTGAGGTCGTTCCTTCCAGTGGGGTGATTGCCGAAGTAGATGAATCCCTGTTTGGAGGCTCCGCGCCGATTGCCGGTGCCGCAGGAGACCAACAGGCGGCATTGTTCGGGCAGGCATGTTTTTCTCCGGGGATGGCCAAAAACACTTACGGAACCGGTTGCTTCATGATTTCCAACACCGGGAAGCATCTGATCCGTTCCCAAAACGGACTGCTCACCACCATCGGCTGGAAGCTTGGTGATGAGGTGACCTATGCCCTGGAAGGCTCGGTCTTCATTGCCGGTGCGTTGGTGCAATGGCTCCGGGACGGGCTGGAATTGTTCAACGATGCTGCCGAAACGGAATCGATGGCGCTTTCCGTTCCTGATAGTGGAGGGGTGTTTGTTGTCCCGGCCTTTGTTGGTTTAGGTGCCCCACATTGGGACCCTTATGCC
>LNZD02000074.1 GCA_001469005.2 SAR324 cluster bacterium lautmerah10 | reverse complement strand
GACCTGCAGTCATCACGGCAAAAACTGTCATTGCTTCTGCACTTCTATAAATCGCCGTTCTCCATGGTGCACGGGTAAGATAAAATACTGCTGAAATCAGGGTGCCTGCGTGACCAATACCGATCCAGAAAACAAAGTTGGTGATGTAAAATCCCCAAGCGATGGGGTGGCTGATTCCACTGAAACCAATTCCAACATCTACTTGAATCGAAAGACTGACAACACCCAAAAGCAGGGCTAGAAGAAAACCGAGAAGAAGAAGGAAATAGGAGGGATGGGGTTTTTCCAACATCCCCAGCATATCATCATTGATCTGACCGTAACTGAGAGTGGTGGCTTTGATTCCTGGATGACCCTTATGGTCATCAATCACCACTTTTCCAGCTTCAGGTACATAATCTAGTGTTGTAACTGCCATGAATTGTTACTCCGTCTGACTCCTCATCCGTGTGATGTGTTGTGTCCGTGCTTACCACCTCCTGCGACACGGGTATTGACTTTTTTCATATAGGTAACAGCAGGTTGAAAGTTCAATTCAGGCAGAACTTCGTATTGCCGATCCCTGTGTTCCTTGTCATTCGTTTTTGCATTTTTTGCAACCTGACTGTTTTCATCCATCAGATTGCCAAAGGTTATGGCTTTCGTTGGACAGGTTTGCTGACAGGCGGTTAAGACCTCGCCATCCTTGAGATCTCTTCCGATATTGCTCGCTTCATGTTTTGCTGCAACAAGTCTGTGCTGGCAGAAGTTGCATTTTTCCATCACCCCAACTGAACGAGTGGTGATGGTCGAATTCAACTGCTGGTCCAGAGGTGCAGGGAATTCATAATTGAACCAATTGAAGCGTCTTACTTTGTAAGAACAGTTATTTGAGCAGTAACGCGTTCCGACACATCGGTTATAGATCATCGCGTTAAGCCCCTCAGGATTATGATAGGTTGCATAAACGGGGCATACGGGCTCACAGCCTGCATTTGAACACTGCTGGCACATCATCGGGACGAATCGGACTTCAAAGTCATCCCCGTATCCCTCGATGTATCGTTCCATCCGGATCCAGGACATTTCCCGTCCGATGGATGTCCGGATTTTACCGACAACAGGAATATTATTTTCTGAGTAACATGCAACAACACATGCTGAACACCCGTTACAGCGGTCGAGATCAACCGTCATTCCCCAACGATAGGGTTTGTAATAACCTGCGGTCTCCGATCTTGGGGGATAAAATTCTAATTCATGAGGTTGAAAATGAGGCTTACTTTTATGGTGATCACTATTGTTAAGTTCAACTACAGTAGTTGCTGCCGCAATATTACGTCCAAGCTGTCGAGCATTTCCATCAAGATTGACGGTATAGGAGAGGTCTTCAACAGGATTCAATTCTGCTCGGGTAGTAACCAGTGCCAAACTCCCTGACTCATCCATTTCAGTGGGCAGCAGGTTCATCACGTTGACACCAAATCCATCCGCAACATCTCCTGAGTTTTCGTGACCTTGTCCGATCGGAATGGCGACCGCATCCCGATGGATTCCAAAATGATAAAAAGCCGTTGCTTTGATGGACCCTTGGGATGTTTTGAGTTGAACTACACTCCGGTCCTTGATACCCATCTTTTTTGCGGTATCCGGATTGATTTCCACCCAGGAATCCCAAACAATCTGGCTCATCGGATCAGGGACTTCCTGGAGCCATGGGTTTCTGGTACCCCGTCCGTCTCCATGGAAAAGCGATGTTGTTGGAATCAATGTAAGTCCTGATCCTGAAATTTTGGTTTCTGCTAATTTCAGTTGACCGGCTTCATTTTTGAGGCTTACTGATTTCAGATTCGGTTTGCTGAATAAACCTCCTTCTTCCAATACCTTTACCCAAAACTGATCAAAATGACTTCGGTCTCCAGTATCCTGCTGAATGCTCTGCCATTCTTTACGAATGAAATCTCGATAGTCAGAAATCCCTTCAAATGACTCAGGATTTACAGCTTTTGCTGCGGCAAGCATCACATCTTCCCTGGCTTTTGCCTCAAACAATGATACCGGAGCCATAACCGGTTGTCGGATACTGCGAACACCAGATCTTGGAAATGCATCTCCCCAGCTTTCATAATCGGTTAAGGCTGGAAGTTGCAGGTCTGCTTCAGAAGAAGTGTCATTTTTTTGAGCGGCAAGACTGACCGTGAAAGTGTTTTTCAGAGCTTCCTTGATACCTGTCGAATTTGGAAGAGCATGAAGAGGATCGGAATCGTCAAGAATCAGAAGCTCAACTTTTCCTGCCTTAAGATCTTTGATGAGTTGAGCAAGATTTTGATGACTCGTATTTTCAGGAGCCGGCTGGTTGTGGAATAAAACCGTTTTTCCAAGGTTTCCCGCCACAGCATTCAGTATATTGATGGCAGCATGCAGAGAAGTCAGGTTTGAATTCCTGGAAGATGGCCCGCCTCCCAAAGCAAGTCCTGGCGAATTTTCAATAAATTTCTGAGCCAGTTCTTTCATCTTTTCCGCAGGAACACCCGTTGCTTCAGCTACTTTTTCTGGAGCATAGGCTGCCAACATTCCTGAAAGAAAATCATAACCCCCTTTTTGGTCGCGGATCACAGATGCGATACTCAATGCGACCATTGCCTCGCTTCCTGGATTAAT
>LNZD02000073.1 GCA_001469005.2 SAR324 cluster bacterium lautmerah10 | reverse complement strand
TCCCTGAGGCCTCAGGGAGAGCGATCGGTCTTCCCTCAACTCAACAATAAACCCTTCAATCATTCACATAAACCCTTAATATTTAAGTTTCATAATATTCAAATTTTCATTGATTCCTGGGGTTATTACTGATAGATTTGGCATTTCCAGCAGAATTGTTTTAGGGTTTGTTTTTGGTTCCTGAAAAATTGAGCAAAGAGAGTAAAATAGGTTTTCTCAAATCTACCAGGGTCAAGTATCCTCGAGATCCATTTTTTAAAAACGGCTGACCATTTCGATTTAAACATCCCGCCATGGATTTAACATTTCCAAAACATCTTTATTACGAGCCGGAACATCATGTTTGGTGTCTTTTGGAATCGGATCAGAAAATCCGACTGGGCATCGATCCCTTGGGCATTTCATCCCTTGGCGAACTGGCCTACCTTTCCTTGAATCCGATCGAAAGCCAGATCAGGAAGGGGCAGGCAATGGGAGTATTGGAAGCAGCAAAAATGACCGGGGAGTTGATCGCCCCGCTCAGCGGTAGCATCACCGAACGTAACCAGGAGGCCCTGGAAGACCCGTATCAGGTCAATCAGGATCCCTACGGCAAGGGCTGGCTATGTGTCATCGCGTGTGAAGACTGGGAAACGGAATCCAAACATTTGATCACCGGAGAAGCCGTCGAAGCATGGTCTGAAAAGGAAATGGAACGCTACCGCAGCCAGGGGTGGATCGACTGAACATGTGGCGCTATTTTTCTGAAGACCGTGTCAGTGATTATTTCGGATTGGCCGCTGACGAAACGATGGCCCTGAGGGTCGGGAAAAATCAATCTCCTCCCATCCTCCGTCTTTATACCTACCGTTCCAACAGCGCTCTTGTCGGACGGTTCCAGCGAATCGAGAATGAACTGAACCTGAATTTTTGTGAAACGCAGGGCATTTCCGTCAACCGTCGTCCGACTGGCGGCGGAGCGATCCTGATGGGTGAGGATCAACTTGGAGTTGCCTGGATGCTCAGGGAATGGGAAGGCTGCCAGGCCCCCCGTGAACTGATGAAGCATTTTGCCGCAACCCTCTGTGATGGCTTGAATTCGTTTGGAATCGACGCAAAATTCAGAGGAAAGAATGACCTGGAAGTCGAGGGAAGAAAAATCGCTGGGCTCGGCATCCACAGCAACGCTGCAGGTGGTTATCTATTCCATTGTTCGCTGCTGGTTGGCCTGGATGTGACCCTGATGTTGAAAGCACTCAATGTCCCGGTCGAAAAACTGGAAGCCAAAAAACTGCAAAGCATCGAAGGCAGGATCACCACCGTCCGTAAGGAACTTGATCAGAATATTTCATTGAATGAGGTCCGGGATACCCTCAAAAAATCCTTCGGCAAGTACTTCGGCATTGATTTCCAAAAAGATCATTACACTCAGGAAGAACAATCGGCAATTGCTGAAATGGAAACCTCAAAA
The DNA here is from genome assembly GCA_001469005.2 of SAR324 cluster bacterium lautmerah10. Taxonomy (GTDB): domain Bacteria; phylum SAR324; class SAR324; order SAR324; family NAC60-12; genus UBA1014. Next base: position 4,905 of record LNZD02000073.1, on the reverse strand, counting down.
TACCTCAACCGCGAGTGGATTTACCAAAAAGTCGAGGTTCCAGATCTTTCCGGGGAATCCCGTCAAATGACCCCCGCGGGGTTGATTGACGTCCGGGTGACCATGGCCGGCAGGCAAATCAAAGCGGTTTTCATAGGCGGGGATTTCTTTGCGGGAGAGTCTGCCGTTGCCGACATCGAAGGAAGCCTGCGCTGGCATTCGAGTGAACCGGAAGCCATCCGAAAAACCCTGGATCCGATCTACATCAGGCGGGAGGATGACCTATCCTTCCTTCCGGTTGAGGTTCTCTGCGAAGCGGTCCTCAAGGCGATCGAATCCGCCCAGACCATTGCGGATGGAAATACCAGTGGGTATGGATGTTTCGTCAATCCCCAGGGAGCGAATGAAGAATCTCAACACCCCTGAAATCCTTCACACGGAAATGCCTCCTCAGTCAATGATGGGGATGGAAATCCGCAGGAAGTATTTTCCCGACACCATCCGTTTTCACAATCCCGGTCTGCGGAGACACCGGACCTCCGAAATCAGTTGCCATCAAATCGAGGAGTTCGTTTCCATCAGCCTCACCGGAACCCATTGTGCGTTGGACTGTAAACATTGTGGGACCAATGTGCTTCGCGGAATGAATGATCTTTCACGAAGTTCCAAAAGCCTTTTTGAACTCTGCTCTGAGCTGGCCGAGCAAGGCGCACGGGGAATCCTGATTTCCGGAGGCAGTGACCGTAAGGGAAAAGTCCCGATTCTTCCCCACCTTCCGGACCTGATCCGGATCCGCAGGGAACTGGGTCTGATCATCCGGGTCCATCCGGGACTACCCGATGAAGAAACTTCGGCGGGTCTTGCAGAACTGGACATCGATGGGGCCATGGTCGACATCATCGGAAGTGATCAAACCATTCGGGAAGTTTATCATCTTGATGCAACCACGGAGGATTATGATGCGGTGATGGAACGGCTCAACAGGAATGGAGTGCCCTTGGTTCCCCATATCATCCTCGGACTTCATTTCGGGAAGATGCTCGGGGAATGGAAAGCCCTGGAAATGACGGCTAAATACCCGCTCAAACTCCTGGTTCTGGTGATCCTGATGCCCCTCAGCGGAACCAAAATGGAACAGGTCCAGCCACCTCCCGCGGATGAGATCGGCGCATTTTTTGAAACCGCACGGAAGGCTCTGCCCGAAACAGAAATCATGCTGGGCTGTGCAAGGCCCCTTGGCGGGATCAAGAAGGAAATCGACCGGCTCGCCATCGATGCGGGCTTGAACGGAATCGCCTACCCTGCCGAAGGAACCGTCGCCTATGCCAGGGAGCATGGACTCGAACCGCAGATCATCAATGCCTGCTGCGGAGTCAACTGGAACTGAACAGCTGAATCATCTTTAATCACACATAGAACATCTTTCATCTCCATGGAAAATTTATCCGAAGAAAATCAGATCAGTCCTGATTATGTGAGAATCAGCATGGCTGCAGCCATCGAACTGGGACTCAAACCGGGACAGATATCGGGCTGCCGCTGCAACTGCATCAACCTTCTCCAGAATTATCCCCAGGGATGTTATGCCAACTGCACCTACTGCGGGCTGGCCCGTGAACGTCCCGGGGCTGCGGAGGACAATTCCTTCATCCGTGTTGCCTGGCCCCTCTTTCCCACCGACCTGGTTGCAGAAAAAATCGGAGAACTGGAAAAAAGCAAGGGGGTCGGCAGAGTTTGTGTCGCCCAGGTCCAGGATCATCGGGCGAACCGGGACCTGATCGACATGACTTCCAGGGTCCGCAGCAAGGCTCCTGAAGTGCCCATTTCAGCACTGGTCACCGCCACCCTTTTGAACGAAGACTGGCTGAAGCAGATTCAGGACGCCGGTGCAGACATCATCGGGGTTGGCCTCGATGCCGCCTCCGAAGAAGTTTTTTATGAAACCCGAGGCAAAGGCACAAAAGGCCCTCATGACTGGAAAAAACACTGGAAAATCGTGCTCAAGGCCCGGGAAATGTTTGGTCCGATGAAGGTCAATTGCCACCTGATCGTGGGACTCGGTGAGACCGACGAGGACTTGGTTGAAATGTTCCACCTGCTCAAATCCGAGCAGATTGCAGCCTACCTTTTCTCTTTCAATCCCGAACCGGGGACGGTGATGGAAAACGCACCCCGTGTCCCGATTGCCAGAACCCGGAGGATCCAGTTGGTCAAGAATCTGATTGAATCCCATGATCTTAAAGAAGAGGCGATTGAATTTGATGATAACGGAGCCATCCGAAGCATTGACGCACCGCTCGAATTGCTGGACCGGGTGACCAATCAGGGAGTGGCATTCATGACCGATGGCTGTCCCGACCGCCAGGGTGAAATGGCCTGCAATCGTCCTTATGGTTCTTACCGCCCCGGTGAAGAATTCAGGGACTATCCTTTTCTTCCCCAGGCATCGGACCTGGAAGTCATCCGTGGGGAAATGAAGCTGGACGAGGTTACCAAAACCGAAGCATCCGCCGTTGCCTGATCCTCCCGTCAGGCTGGTCCGTGCGGGTCCTCTGGAATCCGGGTTGACCCAGGGGATCTACCACGCTCTTGCCAGGGAAATGATGGAATCCTCCCAGGATACCATCATCCTCTGCAGCCCCAAAACCCCTTACCTTTGCATCGGATACCACCAGGTTCTCGATGCGGTTCTCGATAGAAAAATCTGTGACAACAAGAAGCTTCCGATTCTGAGAAGACGGGTTGGAGGAGGAGCGACTTATCTGGATCACAATCAGGTTTTCTACCAGTGCATCTTCCACCACAGCAGGGTTCCTGCACGGGCAGACAAGGTTTACCAGATGATGCTCGAAGCTCCGGTTCAGGTGCTCAACCAGCTTGGCCTCGATGGGAGGCTCAGGGCTGTGAATGAGGTTGAGGCCAATTCAATGCGTATTGCCGGGATCGGCGGTGGACGGGTGGGCGATGCGATGGTGGTGGTTGGCAACCTGCTGCTCGATTTCGATTATCAAATGATGAGTCAAGTCTGGAGGGCTTCGGATCCCGGTTTCCGCGAACTCGCTGCCACTGCCATGGAAAACCGGGTGAGCACCCTCAGAAAAATGGGATATCAACACTCCATTGAAACCTTGGAAGCCATGCTGGCGGATGCTTTCAAGGCATCCATCGGACGTCCCGTGATTGATTCAGAACTGACCCGAAAAGAATTGGATTTGGGGATCAAAACTGCACAGGATCTTTCAGCGGAAACCTTTCTTTCACTTCACCGACCCGAGGGAGAAATCACCCCGATGAAGTCCCTCAAAATCGCCGCAGACGTCTTCATCCACCGACTATCGGTTAAATTCAACGAACAGCAAATGGAAGTCTCGGCAAGGGTCGATCAGGGGATCATTACCGACGTCCGTGGCAATTTTCAGGACTTCACACCATTCAAAGAAAAGATGGTCGGCAGCCCACTCTCAGAATGGAAGTAGTTTCCTTATTGCGGAGTTCCCGAGCCAAGCCGGGCTTCAACCTCGATTTCCACCAGGCATTCCGGAACGGCCAAAGCGGTGCAGACGGTGGTATTGGCAGGTCGGGTGAATCCGACTCTTTGCTTCAAAACGGAACTGACTGCGGGGACATGATCCGGTGAGGTGAGGAAGACCCTGACCCGCACCACGTCATGCAACCCGGACTGGGCCTGGTGCAGGGCTTTTTCGATGGTATCCAAGGCCTGTTCCGCCTGTCCTGCTGCATCTTCGGGAAGTTTTCCGGTCTGGAAGTTGATGCCGACGGTTCCGGAGACATAGATATGGTCTCCCACCACCACGGCCCTTGAATAGCCGGCAAGTTCCTCAAAGGTAGATCCTGAAAAAATATGGGTTCTTTTCTGGTTTTCCTGTTTCATGCTTTTATCCTTCATCGACGATTGCTTCAGCCTCGATTTCCACAAGATGATCTCCAATCAGGTTTGAAACTTCAATCGTTGTATTGGCAGGATTCAAACCTTCGAAGTATCGCCCGTGAACCCTGGAAACGCTTTCACAGTGATCCTGGTTGGTAAGGTAGACCCTGGTTCTGACGATGTCCGAGCGTTGACCGCCCAGGGCGCTGACGGCTGAAAGGATTTTATCCAAAATATAAACGGCCTGCCCCCTGGGATCATCCCGGCAGATGACCCGGTCCTCGCCATGAATTGCGGTGGTTCCGCTGACGAGGATTCTTCCTCCTTTTTTCACCGCCCTCGAATAACCGCAGACTGATTCCCAGTAGCTTCCTGTCCCCAATCGCTGGAGTTTCTCGTCTCCTGAAAGCAACAAACGCGAATCGACCCGTTTCTTTTCTTCAAGATGGTCGCTCAAATCCCCGGCAGCCGTCAAATAAGGAGGCTGCCTGTATTCTGACCCGCAGTCTCCTCGAATTCTGGGGGTGTCGCTGATGACCTGATCGATGGCCTGATGGTCATCCTGATCCAGGGTAAATGAAAAAAGATTCGCATTATCGGCCCTGTGCTCACTTTCGGTGAGCCTGGCACCGATGATCACTGCTCCCACCGCGGGTTGATCCAGAACCCAGCGGGTGGCCACATTGGTGATGGAGACTTCATTTTTCCTGGCAATCTCATCCAAAACCTTGAGGATTTGTTGAAATTTCTCCCAACCGCCTGTCTGGTCAATGAACCGCTTATACTTCATCTTGCTCCAGTCATGGATCCCGGACAGGGATGGTTCCTCCTGACCCAGCCAGCGTTCCGACAAAAATCCGCCGGCCACCGTTCCATAGGCGAGGAGTTTAACCCCATGCTCCAGGCACAGTCTGCTCATCTCTGCCAGCGCACGCCGGTCCAGGAGGGATACCACAACCTGATTGCTGATGATCGGAATCCCTTCCTCAAGCAGGAGATGGAGATGATCGGTATCGAAATTCGTCAGTCCCAAATGG
>LNZD02000072.1 GCA_001469005.2 SAR324 cluster bacterium lautmerah10 | reverse complement strand
GCACATTGTAGTTAGCCAAGCTGTTGATACACCGAGAACTAACGCACCGACACCTACTCCAGAAGTTAATAGCAAAGAGTTATATATGTACTCTGATAACACTGAATCCTTTAGGTGCTCCCAGTTCTCACCTGAAGGTTCAATAAATGAAGATAAAATTGTCAGGATAGGTAAACTAAAAATAAAAGCCGTCAGGATGATACTCGTTTTCCAAAGGCGGCTTGTAAAACTTTTCATAAGTAGCTTAATAATATTTGGTCTCGATTTAAACTGAATTGGAGGCAAATTTCTTTAGTTCTGAACCACGAGAAGTTATGTGCTCCATCTATCAATTGTCAGTAATAAGTATTTATTCGTATTGGTTAAATCATATTCTATTTACATAAGAACATATTACATTCACTTGACTGAAAAGTGAATCTCTAAAGATCTACAATTTGATGGAATTTACATGCTTTGGTATTTAAACCCAGCGCATAGAGTACTATGAAAAGTTTTGTTGGATTTGACTTAGGTCTGCCTTTGGTTGACTAAAGACAGCTATAGGTATGGTGTTCTAACATTCACCTTTTCCATAGGTAAGGGTGGAAGAAGTGAATCTTAGCTATGACTATGGTGACTCAAGACTGGGCTTTGGACCAACTCTGGAGATCAAAGGTATGCAGGATCATCCTCAAGGCATCTGAAGTAGTTCCTCTGATGCCTCTGGTTCTCATGGTCCTTTGGATGGACTTGAGTTTCGTTTGTTCTTCTTCGGTTATCCTGAAGCCTACCACGGTGTTACGGTAGTCGTGGTGTGACTCTGGTGGGTCTTGGGTTTTCATAGGTGTTCTCATTGTTGTCCTTTGTTTACGATAAGATAGATAAGAGACAGAAAAGCTCTGCTTCTAATAATAGTACTTAATTAGATTTATAGAGTTCTTTCCAATCCATAAATGTCTTCTAATAGAAAGCTACAGGCTTATCTATCGACAATGTCCATCCTGTCCATATTCCTATGCTTGGACTATGATCAATAGGTATTACCTATGTCATCCATGATCTCACTAGCTTCTCTTAAGACCTCATTATGAAGGTGAGCATACCTTTGTGACGTCTTAGAGCCCTCACGCACCTTGCGGTACACACTGGTAAAGAGGTGAGATAAAAGTTTTAGAATACTTGGGATAATTTAAGGAAAAAATGTAAGGCCCTAATATAGTTACTGGGTTTCTGAAGTTCCCCCGTGCTTTATTAATGAGAGAAATATTTTTGACAATTTTTGACAATTTATGTCATTGAAGGTATTAAATTTTAGAAAACAGAGCATTACTTGTAAGATACCTTTGGATGAACCTTAAGTATGATATCTTATTTTGTTGATCTTCCTGAATCCTTGATTTTCAAGGCACCAGCAGGTATAAAGGTACTTCTATCTTTAACAGATATTTCCTGTCTGGTTGTCAAAAACGATAGAGCGAGAGTGGTGGAATTGGTAGACACGCAAGATTTAGGATCTTGTGCAGCAATGCGTGGGGGTTCGAGTCCCTTCTCTCGCACCAAGTCTTGATCCCTTCCTTCAAAATGAATCTCTAGAAAAATTTTTGAACTTCGTTTCAGATACCTCGTCAATATTTCTTACAAGTGATTACTGTTCTTTGTTAAGAAGAAGAGTGTATTTGAGTTAGGGCAACCGTCTTAAGGTCGGACTTTCGTTACTCATAAAATCCATTTAATGGTGTAATTATTTTGACATGGCTTCCAAAAGAGACTTGAACCGGATCAAGGAGTTGAAAGTTGAAATTCCCTATTACGGAGAACTTTCAACTTCGGAATCGAAGGAGAAGGAATCCTACAAAAAGCTGGTGGTGGAGTTGAAAAAGGAACTGGAATTTTTGGAAAAGAAGGTTGGGAAGAAGAAGGCTTGAGCGTATTTTCTGCGAATTGAATGAATGATCCGTCAGTTCAAGTCTCCTGTGACGTTGTTCCGCCAATATGTGATTTAGAGCAATGATTGGTTCCATCGACTTTGACTTTACATATTCCGTGAAATTCAGTTGATTGAAAGGATCGGGGTGCGATGTCACCTTAAACATCGGTAAGTTAATTTCATTATTCAAAGATGCTTTAGGAGTAAAGCGATGAAAATTTCACTGATCATACTGATGATGATTTCCTTGATACCTTTGCAGACCTGGAGCATGAATCAGGTATCGAAAGAATCCATGGTTCAATACAGGAAACAGGGGTGGAAGGTCGAGGAAAAGAAAAGTTTTGTGGAGAGCAGACCCGGAAAGCGTCCCTACCAGATGCTGAAACGCGATGTACAGGTAGTGCTTTATCGCCTCCATCGCCAGCAGCAGGAATTGTTTTGCCGGGTTGAATATGACAGTCAGCAGGACACCATCCGGGAAATGTGTTCCAAGGATGAGACTTTCGTTTTATTTTATCTGAAATTCCTTGAAACTCACGATTCACCCCAAGGAGCAAAACGGTTCGGTCCCGGCGCATCGTCTTGAGGCACTTGACCTTTGGATGTCTCAACTTGTTGAAAAGAAAGTGCTTCCTTTTGCGATGACGATCCTTCAACGGGGAGAGCAACTGCTTTACTGGCGCTGGTGTGGTCAGTCTCAACCAGTTTCCGGGCAGCCGATTCACGCAGAAACACCGCTCAGGGTTTATTCGATGACGAAGCCGGTGACAGTGCTGTCCGCATTAGTGCTGGAAGAACAGGGGCTGCTTGATCTGGAAGCCCCTGTGGAAAACTGGATTCCGGAACTTGCAGGCGCCAGGGCATTGACCCAACCGAATGCACCATTGGAGGATTGCATTGAATTGACACACGGGCCTTCGCTGAAACAGTTGATGACCCACACCTCGGGATACAGTTACAATTCCCCGAGTGGATCGTTTCTCGATCAGGCACTGCACCGGAAACTCGGAGGAAAACCGAATCTCAACCTACTGCTTTCAACTTTGGAGGAACTCCCCCTGGCGTTCAACCCAGGAACCGCCTGGCGTTATGGACTGGGAATCGATGTCCTGGGAATGGTGTTGATGCGGGAAAGCGGCAAGGATCTGGGGACGCTGATGAAAGAACAAATCTTTGATCCGCTGGGTATGAATGATACCCGATTTTTTCTCCCCGAAACGGAGATGCCGAATCTTGCCGATCTTCATCAACCCTTTCCCGACCCCGCATCAGGAAGAAATCTGAATCTTGGTGATGGATTTCCCAATCACTGGGGCGGAGCAGGTTTGTTTTCAACCCCTGCCGACTGGCTCAAGTTCAGTAACATGCTGAGAAAAGCCGTCAAGGGTGAAGAAAACCCGGTCGCAAACCCCGAACTGATCCGCAAAATGGCAACCAACCAATTGGCAGGAGACATTGCCTCCCTGCTTCCTGAGGGTCCTGAGGGATTTCGTGAGTGGATGCCCTTCGAAGGCCTTGGGATGGGACTCGGAGTTTGGGTCGCGCAGGATTCGAGTCGACTTGCCTGGAATTCAAACCCGGGAGAATTCGGTTGGGGGGGAGTCGCCAACACGGTTTTCTGGATCGATCCGGTTTCCGATTCAAGCGTCCTTTTCTTCACCCAGGTGATGCCTTCCAGCCAACTTGGGCTCCGGGTCGCCCTTCATCGATTTGCGGCAGAAATCCTCCATCGCTGAAATTCGAAGTTTTCTTCATCGGATTAATGCCTGGTGAAGAAGATCCAGATTTTTATGGGCCAGTATTTTTTTCCGTTAAATTCAAATTTCTTCCGAATCGATCATGAATTCATCCAGGAATGATCTTGAAAATCTTTGAAGAAGATAAAG
>LNZD02000071.1 GCA_001469005.2 SAR324 cluster bacterium lautmerah10 | reverse complement strand
TTTCTTAGATACTCCATGAAAAGGAGAAGTGAAATTTCCAAATTCATCAAAATCCCCACCCAGTCCAAATTTATTAATTAGATAAATGTGCCATATATAAAATGGAATAAAAAAGAATGCTAAGGCAAATATTTTTTTAAAATCTTTTTTAATTAAAAAAACCAAACCATAAGAAACAGGAAAAATTATCATAGTTTCTTTTGTTAAACAAGCTAACATTAAAAATAAAAAGGATGTGTTAACTTTTTTGTGCTGGATAAAAAAGTAAGAAGTAAGAATCAGTGTGTTTGCAATTATCTCAGCAGTTGAAATTCTTAAAACAATCCAAATCCCTGGAATTACTAATGTTAAAAAATAATAACTTTGTTTGTTTCTATGGATACTATAAAACAAAAAAAATATTGCCAAAATTCCTATTGAATTGAGAATAACAAAAACATACGGAATTAATTTATAGTTACCTAAACTTAAAAAGTTAGAAACCAATGGCAATAAAATTCTTTTTGCCCTATACCTTGGATTGTCAAGAGCTTCCAGTGTGCCTTCATGTTGCATAAGTGGGTCAAAAGCTAAAGAAAGAAACTGTTGACCATCATATCCGACTTCGTTTTTTACTATTAGAATTTTATTTTCGTCAAGGAAAGGTGATTTTTTGAAAGTTTCCCCAATTAAAAAAAATCCAGTAATATTCTTTTCAAATTTAAACCAAAAACCAAATGTTATACTGGCAACAATGATTATTGGCGCAAGTACTAATATAGTAGTATTTCTATGTAAGAAAAAATTCATTTAGAATATATTATATTTAATTATGCCCCACAGCGCTCTAAATCCATCCTTAATTCCAATTTTTTTCCCCTCATCATATGTCCTTCCATAATATGAAATTCCTACTTCATAAATTCTACAATTAAGCTTTGCTACTTTTGCAGTTAATTCTGGTTCAATACCGAATCGATTCTCTTGTATTCTAATTTTTTTTATAATTTCACGTCGAAAGACTTTATAACAGCATTCCATATCAGTTAAATTAATATTTGTCATAATATTAGAAAATAATGTCAGTAATTTATTCCCTACCATATGCCAAAAATATACAACTCTATGAGATCTGCCACCAACAAATCTCGATCCGTATACAACATCCGCCTTATTTTCTTCTATTGGCTTTATGAGATTGGGATACTCATTAGGATCATATTCAAGATCGGCATCTTGTATAATTAGAACATCACCATCAAAATTTTCAATTGTCTTGACTGCGGCTCCTTTGCCTAAATTATTATTATGACGAAAAATCTTTTGGTAAAGATGATCATTTTTTAACAAAAGCTCATATGTGCCATCAATTGAATTATCATCAATTACTATGACATCTTTTTCGTTATTCCTCCAAATAGGGCTTCTTTGTATTAGTTCTAATAGTTCTATAATTGTATTTATTTCATTATAAACGGGTATTATAATTGATATAAGCATTTTAATAACAGTTATTATATAGAATTTAATTAATCCATCCTTTTAAGGATTTTTTCCAACATTTCTTCGATTCGGTCGAAGCGTTGGTCAAGGTATTGTTGGATGGCGGGATCCAGTCCTTCGATTTTTGAAGTTTCCTGTTTGAACTGATTGAGTAGAGCTTCTGCCTTGTTCCTTTTATCCTTGTCACTGCTCATAGATCGATTTGAGAAAGTGGAATCATGTTTATCAATTTTAGGTTGTGATTACCATAGAGGATTACCAAGTATTAATCACTTGGAATCTTGATCCGTAGGGGTTGATGGGGAGCAGAGATTGGGGACGAGGATTTTTCAGGAGGTGTTGTAAATTTTTAAGAATCCCCCTCGATGATCCAGCAGGAGGAATTTTGAACAAAATGAATCAAGCCCTTGCAGCTTCGGATGAGGTTCAACTTTATCAGATACTTTGATTCTTATCTTATAATAAGCCTATGATTAGGTTTTTGTTAATAACCCAAAATAGCTTTTGATAAAACAATGGAATTAAATGGCATTCACTACGAACGGCCAGGGAAACCCCTGGCAGTGGTCTGTATTGATGGAGGAGACCCTGAGTACTTCCAGAGTGGATTAAGGGATCAAATCATTCCCAACATCACCCGATTCATGGAAGAGGGTTTTTACCAGGTGGCAGAGGGATCGATGCCGAGTTTTACCTGCCCCAATAACATGTCGATCGTGACCGGTTCAGAACCGGAGGTCCATGGCATTTCCGGGAACTTTTACCTGGATCGTGAAACCGGAGAGCCTGTGGTAATGACGGGCCCGGAACTGCTTCGTTCACGTTCCATCATGAGTGAATTTTCAAGGCAGGGTGCAAAAGTTGTTTCAATCACTGCCAAGGATAAATTGCGGAAGCAGTTGCAAAAGGAGATGGACCTTTCAGGAGGGTCGGTCAGCTTTTCCTCGCAGCACGCAGATCAATGTACCATGGAAGAAAACGGAATCGAGAACGTCATTGAATTTGTAGGACAACCTCTCCCAGATATGTATTCCGCACAACTCTCCCTTTTTGTTCTTGATGCAGGCATCAAACTGCTTGAAGAACGCAGGCCCGATATCCTTTACCTCTCGTTGACCGATTTCATCCAGCATGCCCATGCTCCGGGAAGCGAAGAAGCCAACCAGTTTTACCGGGATATGGACGAGCGCTTCGGGCGTTTGCAGGAACTCGGGGCTCTGGTTGCGCTGACTGCAGACCATGGAATGGGAGACAAATCTGCTGAAAACGGGGAACCGAATGTGATCTGGCTCCAGGATGTGTTGGATCAACAATTTGGTTCAGGTTCGAGTCAGGTTATCTGCCCGATCACGGATGCTTTTGTCGGCCATCATGGAGCTCTTGGTGGTTTTGTCCGGGTTTACCTTGAGCAGGACCAGGACCGTCTTGAAGTGGCTTCTGCCATCGAATCACTGGAAGGAGTTGAACGGGTATGGATTAAGGAAGAAGCCGCTAAGGATTTGGAACTACCCCTGGACCGTGAAGGGGATCTTGCCGTTGTTGCGGATAAGAGATTTGTCATCGGAGGGAGGGAAACGGATCATGATTTGAGTGCACTTAAGGGGAAACGTCTTCGAACCCATGGCAGCCTTCATGAAGCCAAAGTTCCTTTCATTCTGAGTGAACCTCTCAAGGAATCGTACCAGAAACGTGCGGATGAACGAACTCTGCGCAGTCGAGAAATATTTGAATATGCCCTGAACGGCATCGAAAACTAATTCTTAGGTAAGCGATGATAGAAGAAAAGATGAGAATCGGCGGGGAAAAAGTTACAGGAGAGAATGGTTCTCTTGATGTACTCAATCCCTTCAATGGAGAGAAAGTTGGATCCGTCCCCCGAGCTTCCAGTTCTCAGGTCGAAAAGGCGATGAGAATCGCCCAAGATTTCAAGCCTAAACTGACCCGATATGAGCGGCAGCAGATTCTCTCAAAAACCGCAGAATTCAGCCTTACGGGTCAATTATGCATCCTGGATGACGGTCAGATCTTTTCCTGTGACCTGACTCCCCATGGGCAAAAACGAAAAATTTTCACCCAGCGTGAGCCCTTGCAGGGAGTGATCAGCGCCATCACTCCCTTCAATCATCCGCTCAACATGGTGGCGCACAAAATCGCACCGAGCATTGCAACCAATAACCGCATGGTCTGCAAACCTACTGAGAAAACGCCTTTGACGGCTTTACTGCTGGCGGACGTTTTGTATGAGGCAGGAATGCCTCCGGAAATGTTCCAGGTGATTACAGGGTTTCCGCAGGACATCGGTGATGCGATGATCACCCATCCCAATATTGATCTGATAACCTTTACCGGAAGCGTTTCTGTAGGGAAATACATCGCCGAAAAAGCGGGGTATCGGCGTACCGTGCTCGAACTCGGAGGGAACGCACCCCTGATCATCATGGAAGACGCGGACTTGGATAGAGCTTCCACCCTTGCTGTGGCAGGCGCAACGAAGAACTCCGGACAGCGCTGTACTGCCGTTAAACGAATTCTCGCAATTGAATCCATCGCCGATGAGTTGGTAGAAAAAATCGTCCAGAAAGCTTCCAAGCTTAATTGTAGTGATCCCTCCAATCCGCAGACCGATGTGGGTACGGTGATCGATGAAGCTTCTGCGATGCTTTTTGAACGCCGGGTCGAAGACGCCGTCTCAAAAGGTGCCAGGAAGCTTTATGGGAAACAAAGGGAAGGTGCCCTGTTTCACCCCACGGTGGTGGACCATGTCCCCTGGGACTGTGAACTGGTGATGGAAGAAACCTTTGGGCCGGCAATCCCTGTCATCCGAATCAAAGATATCGATGATGCCATCCGAGTTGCCAATGGAACGAATTTCGGACTTTCCTCAGGTGTCTGCTCGAACCGGTTCGATTACATCACCCGGTTCATCAATGAACTCAACCATGGAACTGTCAATATTTGGGAAGTTCCTGGTTATCGAATTGAAATGTCTCCCTTCGGTGGAATCAAAGACTCCGGACTTGGTTACAAAGAAGGAGTGATCGAAGCCATGAAAAGTTTTACCAACCTTAAAACCTTCTCCATGCCTTGGATGTAAAGAAAAATCTTTCATACAAGATTTCTCTTCCAATGAAGCTTTTGCTTTAAATAAAAAATCAATTTAATGAAAATATTATTTGATTTTTAGTGATTTAATTTCTGAAGAAATAAACTTACTTATTCAATTTTTTCATCTGACCAATTTTCAACCATTTTGGCAATTTCCAGATGATCAACTTCGTCACCAAAAGTTTTTCTCGCTAATTGTACCATTTCTCGAGTTGTCCTTAAAACGGGGGAT
>LNZD02000070.1 GCA_001469005.2 SAR324 cluster bacterium lautmerah10 | reverse complement strand
TCTAGGAGGCATTGGTGCCCACCCGGAGGATTTGATGCACATGAAACGCACTGCAGATCGCTTGTTTGGAAATGATTTCCAGTGGTCCATTTTAGGAGCAGGAAAAAATCAAATTTCTCTGGCCTCTATAGGCGCTGCACAGGGCAGCAACGTTCGAGTAGGACTCGAGGACTCGCTCTGGATCGGACCCGGACGGTTGGCAGAATCTAACGCAGATCAGGTGAAAAAAATCCGTCAGGTTTTGGAGGGACTGTCTCTTGATATTGCAACTCCGGATGAAGCGCGACAAATGCTCAGCCTCAAAGGTGTTGATCAGGTCGCTTTTTGAGTGCCAGCTATTGAGAAGGAACTGGCGTGCACATCATGAAAATCTTAAGACATCGTGTAACGGCCTTTTTTCTGGCAGTGGATTGGCTGAGTCGTTTGCTTCGGACGGACAAATAAACCTGAGCGTCTTCTCTTTAACGTTTTCAGGCCAGCGGGAGGTGCCATAAAACACCCGCATTTTCTCATATAGCTCTCCTCTAAATGATTGGGAATGGCTTTGTCTGTTCCCTTTCATGCTTTTTCTAAGTACCCTTTCAACTCCCAAGAACGAAATTTCCACACAAGAAGCAGACCCGGGTGTGAGTGTGTCCAAAGCTCAGATTCTTTTTGTCCCTCATGGTGGCGGTCCCCTGCCACTGCTGTCAGATCCTGCTCATCAGAAGCTCATTTCATTTCTCAAGGAAATTCCTTCAAAATTACATCAACCTGACTTGATCCTGGTCATCAGTGCACACTGGGAGGAGTCAACCCCGATCGTATTTGGAACTGGAGAAATTCCGCTTCTTTATGATTACTATGGATTCCCGGAGGAAGCTTACCAGATCCAATACCCTGTTCCTGGATCAGAAGAAAAAGCATTAGATCTGGTGTCCGTCCTTGAAGGAGCAGGCATTTCAAGTGCTTTCAATCATAAGCGGGGATACGATCATGGAGTCTATGTGCCACTGGCACTGATGTATCCTGAGGCCAACATACCGGTCATCCAGATTTCACTGATGAAATCACTGGATCCAAGACAGCATCTAGATTTGGGTGCCGCCCTCTCCCCCTTACTTGAAGAAAACATTCTCATCCTGGGCTCCGGGTTTTCCTTCCATAATATGAGAGCATTCGACTGGCAGAATCCTCAATCCAGCGATCCTTTGAACGATTCCTTTCAGGACTGGTTGATCAGCGTATGTACGGCATCTTCAGGCAAACAAGATAGGGATGAGCAACTGTCGAATTGGGAGTCTGCTCCAAATTCACGATATTGCCACCCTCGGGAAGAACACCTTTTGCCCCTTCATGTTTGCGCTGGATTGGCTGAAGATAATGCAGAGAAAGTTTTTGATGACTCCATCCTCGGGAAACGATCGGTTAGTTTCCTTTGGCGCTAACCCTTCCGATTTCTGTTTGTAATTCAACCCCATGAGGTGCTCCGATGAAGCCTTACCACCCCGCATTCAGCCCTGAAGAATACCAATCACGTCTGGAAAAAGTTCGTCGTTCGATGGAATCCCGATCGTTGGAGGTGTTGATCCTCAGCGATCCCTCCAACATGGCCTGGCTGACGGGTTACGACGGCTGGTCCTTTTATGTCCACCAATGCGTGGTGGTGACGCTTCAGGATGCCCCCCTGTGGTACGGCCGCAAGATGGACGCCCAGGGGGCGTTACGGACCGCCTGGCTCCCGGAACAGAACCTCCTCTATTATCCCGATGAATATGTGCAATCAACGGAACGTCATCCGATGGACCATCTCAGTGGTGTGCTCAGGGACCGCAAGTTGGGAAACTCCCGGATCGGGCTGGAAATGGACAACTATTATTTTTCCGCTGCGGCCTACACCTCCCTGCTAAAGCATCTTCCCAATGCATCCTTCGATGATGCCACGGGACTGGTGAACTGGTGCAGGGCAGTGAAATCGGAGGAGGAAATCGAATTCATGCGCCGTGCGGCCCGGATCGTTGAACATATCCGCGGAATACGGAGGTGATTACCCTGCCATTGTCCCCCTCCTGCCTTCAGGCACCGACGCCGCGGCATCCCACCTGACCTGGGATGACCGCCCGATGAAAAAAGGAGAAGCCACTTTTTTTGAAATTGCAGGTTGCTACCGGCGTTATCATGTCCCCCTCTGCCGGACGGTCTTCCTCGGTCAACCCTCCCGTGAATTTCTCGATGCGGACCAGGCCGTCCTGGAAGGACTGGAAGCCGGACTGGAACAGGCCCGTCCGGGAAACCGCTGTGAAGACATCGCGATAGCCTTTTTCGATGTCCTGGAAAAACACGGAATCCACAAAGACAGCCGAACCGGATACTCCATCGGACTCAGCTATCCTCCGGACTGGGGAGAACGTACGATGAGCCTTCGCCGGGGTGACCTGACCGAACTCGAACCCGGCATGACCTTTCACTTCATGACCGGCATCTGGCAGGAAAACTGGGGACTGGAAACCACCGAAAGCATCCTCATCACCGCTTCCGGGGTTGAATGCCTCGCGTCCTTCCCGAGACAGTTGTTCGTTAAGGATTAAGCCTTATCACGAACCGAAGTTTAACTGGTTGTTCTAGCTTAAGAGAGATTGAAATAAAGATAGAGGGTAAATCATAAAGACCACGAATAGGGGAGGAGGTG
>LNZD02000069.1 GCA_001469005.2 SAR324 cluster bacterium lautmerah10 | reverse complement strand
ATGGTCCTGCAGTTTGTGGAAGACAATGAAACATCGGTGAGAGAACTTCAGGATCAGATTCAGCAGGTTCGGATGATTGAGATGGGCAGTATCTTTACTCCGATGAAACGTATTGTCAGGGATTTTGCAGTCAAGAACGACAAGAAGATCAATCTTGATATCCATGGTGCCGACACGGAACTTGACAAAACCGTGACCGAACAACTCCATGGCCCCCTGGTTCATCTCATCCGCAATGCAATGGACCACGGGATTGAGAAACCCCAAGAACGGGAAAAAAACGGAAAGGATTCTGCAGGAACCATCACCCTTCGCGCATCTCACCAGGAAGGATTTGTCATCGTTGAGATCGAAGATGATGGAAAGGGGATGGATCCCCAAAAAATCTTTGAAGCAGGTGTCCGGAAAGGGTTGGTTTCAGAAGGTGATCAACTCACCGACATGGAGATTTTTCAACTGATTTTTCAACCAGGTTTCACCACCACCACCGAAGTCACCAGTACCTCGGGAAGAGGAGTGGGGATGGATTCGGTGAAAAAACAGATTGAATCCCTGTTGGGTAATATCGAAATGCAAAGCCAGGTGAATCAAGGCACCATGGTTCGCTTGAAACTCCCTTTAACGCTGGCCATCATCGAGGGAATGATTGTTAAAGTGGGATTACAGGTTTTCACCCTGCCACTGCTTTCTGTAGTAGAGGCACTGAAACCTCTTGAGCGACAAGTCAAACACATGAAACGATCCGGAGAGTTGATTGACATTCGAGGAGAGTTCATTCCTTTGATTCGTCTTCATCAAAAACTACAACTGGAGGATGCCATTGAAGATCCGAAAGAAGGGTTGGTGGTCGTGGTTCAACAAGGGAACCAGAAGCATTGCCTCCTTGTCGACGAAATCATCGATCAACGTCCAGTCGTGATCAAAAACCTGGAAGATCATTTCATCCAGGTTCCAGGCCTGGCAGGTGCAACCATCATGGGTGATGGTTCCATCTCTTTCATTCTGGATGTTTCTTCATTGGTCAACGCTTGAAAGGAAAAAATATGGATGCATCACAAGCCAATTCCATGCTGAACAGTTTCGATGAGGAGATGGAGGACTTTGAACTTGAAGTCAGTCACCGGGAAGGGACCCAATTGATCACTTTCATTCTGGGTTCTGAAAAATACGGGTTGAAAATCCTTAAGGTCAGGGAGTTGATCAGTTATCCTGAGGTGATGACTCGTATTCCTGGAATGCCTGATTTCATCGTCGGGATGATCAATCTTAGGGGGTTGGTGATTCCGGTGATCGACTTGAGGCTTCGATTTGGAATGGATATCGGGGAGTATGATAAATACACGGTGATCATCATCGTTCAGGTCGAAAACAAAATGATAGGCATGATTGTTGATTCCGTTGCCGATGTGGTTTATTTGGAAGATGAAAAAACCCAGGCGAGTACTGACATTTCCACTAACATTGATACCCAGTTCATTCAAGGGGTAGCCAACATCCGGGATGATATGGTGATCCTGCTCGATGTCGATCATCTGCTTTCAGAACAGGAACTGGTCCAACTAAACAATTAAATCTCCTGCCCCATGAGTCAACCTGCCAAAGTTCTCATCATCGATGATTCAGCCGTTGCCCGCCAGACGCTGAAAAACATCCTTTCCGAAGACCCTGAACTTGAAGTGGTGGGAACCGCACCTGATGCGCTGATTGCCCTGAAAAAAATTTCAGAATTGAATCCGGATGTCCTGACCCTGGATGTGCAGATGCCGAAAATGGATGGACTGACCTTTCTGGAAAGGCTGATGAAATCCAGGCCGATGCCGGTGGTGATGGTCAGTTCCTATACCCAGGAAGGTTCAGAAACAGCTATGCGAAGTCTTGAACTTGGAGCCGTTGATATCATTGAAAAACCGAAATTTGAGGTACGTGAAGGTTTGAATGAAATCGCGATCCTGATCACGGATAAGGTCAAGGCCGCAGCCCAGGCGAAGATGAAAACGGCACGTCAGATTTTCATGAAGACCGATCAAGAACCGCTTATCGCGATTGGCGCTTCTACGGGTGGAACCGAAGTCTTGAGGGAAATTCTGAGTTCTTTACCTCCAAACCTGCCAGGGATTGTCATTGTCCAACACATGCCCAAGGCTTTTACCGGTTCTTTTGCCAACAGCCTGGACCGGGTTTCTGAATTGGAGATTAAAGAGGCGGAAGATGGAGATATGGTTGAAAGCGGAAAGGCCTTGCTGGCTCCAGGAGACGCACACATGATCCTGAAAACCAACGGCTCTTCATATCAAGTCAAACTGGATACAGGCGAACTGGTCAATCGCCACAGGCCTGCTGTCGATGTCCTCTTTCGATCGGTTGCCTCTATCGCGGGTTCTGCCGCAGTCGGAGTGATTTTAACCGGAATGGGGAATGATGGTGCCAAAGGAATGACCGAGATGCATGATCAAGGAGCACTGACCCTAGCCCAGGACCAGGAATCATGTGTCGTCTATGGTATGCCCAAGGTCGCCGTAGAAAGTGGAGCGGTGGATGAAAGTCTCACTCCAGAGCAGATTGTCAAGCGCCTGATTGAGTGGAGTTGAGAGGGTTCTGGTTTTTCGGCTTTATTTGCAATTATCCTTTTCTTCAAAATCCTTGACATTGACTTCTTTCTGCTGACCGAGCAGAGCCGGATTTTCCTCAGAAGCCATTTCAATTTGCTGATTATCTGGTTGAGCAATCTTTGGTTGATCCTCACTTACTTTGAACATGTTCATGAGATTCTCAAGATGGATGGCTTGTTCTGCTGTGGTCTGACTGATCTTAATATTATTTTCAGCATATTGAGCATTTTCCTGGGTAATTCCATCCATCTCATTGATGGTACTATTGATTTGTTGAACACCAGAGGCTTGTTCTTCTGAAGCAATATTGATTTTGTTCATCACATCAGAGACATTCTTGAAAGATAGGAGAATCTGTTGCAGATTGTAGTCACTGTTTGATTGGAGATTATTGAGCATTGTCTCAATTTCATTCTTCACTTCAATCATCTGATTCTCCCCCTCCTGGATTAACTGACTGACCGCCTTGAAAGCCTCAGTGATTTCATCAAGGTTGATGTTACTATCGGTCTGGAGTTTCATGAGCATATTGTCAATCTCAAGTTTGGACTGGTCCAATTCGTCCTTGCCTTGGGTTACGGTTTTTTGTCCGGTTTGAATATCTTCGAGGCTAACGCCAATCAGGTTGTTGATTTCTTTTGCTGCCTTGGCGGAACGATGAGCCAGTTTTCTGACTTCTGTTGCAACAACCGCAAATCCCTTCCCGTGTTCTCCAGCACGTGCTGCTTCCACAGACGCATTCAAGGCCAATAAATTGGTTTGAAAAGCAATATCGTTCATCAAGGAAGTGATACCGACAATTTTATTGGAACTTTCGGTAATACGTCCCATGGCATCTGAGACATTTTGGTTGGTCACCTCAAAACTATCGAGCATCTGCTTATTGAGATGGATGGTATTTTCAATGATATCCAACAATTGAGTTTTGCTGTTGGAAGCAGTTTCCTGGGCTCCTTTGGTACGGTCAACAATCGATAAATTGGTTTCTTCCAGATTTTTGACTAAGGACTGGTTTGCCTCCACTGTTTTATCGACTGTGTCCAACAACTGCTCACGGTACTGTTCGACGGATTCTTCGGCAGTTTTTGCAATCTCATGGGCCTGTTTGGTTTCCTTGGCAGTATTTTGGACAATACTGTTGATCTCTTCCATGGAAGCCGCCGTTTCTTCCAAAGAAGTGCTTTGTTGAAGGGTCCTGTTCGATAAATCTTCCGCTCCTTGCACTATGTTGTAGGTAGAATTCGAAATACTGGAAGCATTTTCCTTGATTTCCAGAACCAGTTTGTTGAGACGTTCAAGAAACATATTGAACCAGTTTGATAGTTCTCCCAGTTCGTCTTTTCCCTTGACCGCGATTCTTTTGGTCAGGTCGGATTCTCCCTGTGCGATATCCATCGACGTTAAAACTAATTCGTTCACAGGTCTTGTAATAAGCCTTCTAATAAACAACCAGAAAAATAATCCAATTAATAATCCAATAAATGAAATAATCAAAACTATAGAAATAAAATCGTTAGCACTTTCACTGACAATTAAGTTAAGTTTGTTTAAATCTCTATAAATTAAACTGTTTATATCATCAAGTG
>LNZD02000068.1:4877-6145 GCA_001469005.2 SAR324 cluster bacterium lautmerah10 | reverse complement strand
ATGTATTTCAAAGTGATTGGGATAAGTTTAACCTGTGGCCACTAAAAATGAAAAATGATGAACCAATTTTTAGAGCTTACTCAATGGCAAATCATCCAGCTGAAGGGAATATTATTATGCTTAACATCAGGATTGCTACCCCACCCTGGGATAGGGCAAATAATAAGTGGATGGATATTAATCATCATAGCATTAATTGCATTATTCCCTGATTTTTTTAGCACTCAAAATCCCCATAAAACTAGTGCCAGAAAATCTTTCATGCCGGTACAAGGTATACATTTTTTCCATGAAAAAGGATTTTTCCCTTATGCCTTTGAATTGAAAGGCAGGAGAAACAAAACAACACTAAAAATGGAATGGGTGATCAATGAAAGTAAAATAATACCATTAAGTTTTTTTGTAAAAGGTTATGAATATAAGATTTTTGGTTTTATACCTTCAAATATCCATTTTTTGGGAGTAAGTAATCCAAAATCCAGAAAAACATTCCACTTTTTAGGAACTGATCGCTTAGGGCGTGATCAGTTGTCTAGATTAATTCATGGTTCAAGGGTCTCACTATCTATAGGTCTGGTTGCAGTATGTTTAAGCATATTCCTAGGTATTCTCTTTGGAGGAATTTCAGGTTACTACGGAGGTTGGGCAGACCTCATCATCCAAAGACATTCCCATCTGGATGGCCCTCACAGCTTCTCTCCCAAGGGATTGGACAGTCGAACAAACTTATTTTGCAATAACAATCATTCTTTCACTTCTGGGGTGGACGACTCTTGGTAGAGAAGTTCGCGGTCGTTTTTTATCAATGCGTGAGGAAGATTTCATCATGGCCGCACATTTAGCCGGTTGTAGTCAGATGCGAATCATTTTCAGACATATGCTTCCTACGTTTACGAGTCATATCATTGCTACAAGTACCTTAGCTATTCCGGTAATGATCATTAATGAAACCTTCCTCAGTTTTCTAGGACTCGGGATGAGGCCTCCTGCAATCAGTTGGGGAGTACTTTTACAAGAAGCTCAAAATCTCCAATCAATTGCATTGGCTCCATGGCTTTTACTCCCAGGGCTGGCTGTGATCATTACGGTTCTTGCACTAAATATTCTTGGAGATGGACTCCGAGACGCTGCAGATCCATACAATTAATTTCAATGGGAACTGAAAACAAACCTCTCCTATCAATCAAAAATCTAAAAACTATTTTTGATCTTGACGAAGGCTCAGTGAAAGCTGTTGATGGAGTAAGATTTGACATTTTTCCTCAAAG
>LNZD02000068.1:0-4866 GCA_001469005.2 SAR324 cluster bacterium lautmerah10 | reverse complement strand
GTGGTTGTGGAAAAAGCGTTACCATCAAATCCATTTTAAGACTCATTGAAACGCCTGGAAGAATTGTTGAAGGAGAAATTTTATTTCAAACAAGAAATTCAAATGAAGTAAATATTAATGAGGTGGACCTCGCGAAACTAAATCCAAAAGGAAAGCAAATGCGGTCCATCAGAGGGAACGAAATAGCTTTGATCCCACAGGAACCAATGGCCGCCTTTAGTCCTGTCCATACGATTGGAAACCAATTGATTGAAAACATTCTCCTCCATCAAGATGTAAAAGATTCAGAAGCATTTGAAATTGCAATAGAAAGGCTTAAAGAAGTAGGAATTCCAAACCCCGAAGAGTCCATGAATCGATATTCCTGGGAACTAAGTGGAGGGTTAAGGCAGCGTGCCATGATTGGTATGGCTTTGACATGCAACCCATCTCTCCTTATAGCAGATGAGCCAACTACAGCTATCGATGTTACTACTCAGGCCCAGGTCCTGAACCTGATACGTGATCTTCAGCAAAAGAATAAAATGTCCATCATCTTCATCACCCACGATTTGGGGGTCATTGCTCAGTTGGCCGATGATGTTATTGTTATGTATTTAGGACAGATCATGGAAAAAGGGACCGTTGACGAAATATTTCACAATCCAAAGCATCCTTACACTCAAGCATTACTTAAATCTATTCCTGGAATAAAAACAAAAAACAGAGCCAAGTTAACAATATGTAAGCTGTTTTAAGTATGATGGGAAATCAGATGCCTTCTGAGAATTCAAATTTATTTTCAAGCTCAACAGATTTACCTCCTGAACGTATTTTGGAGGTTCAATCATTGAGAAAATATTTTCCAATACGCAAAGGTTTTATTAAAAAAACTGTAGGACATGTGAAGTCAGTAGATGGAATTAACTTTCACATTAATGAAGGTGAAACCCTTGGATTAGTGGGTGAAAGTGGATGTGGAAAAACAACCACAGCACGTTGTATTCTCAGAGCAATGAAACCCACTGAAGGAAAAATTCAGTTTAAAACTACTGATGGGTCACATACTGATTTAGCAACCTTGAAAGAAGATCAAATAAGGAGTTTAAGAACTGACATTCAGATGATTTTTCAGGACCCATTTGCCTCATTGAATCCAAGAATGAATATTCTAGATTTAATTGGTGAACCAATGCTGGTAAATGGTTTGACAAATCGAAAGCAAAGAACAGAAAAAGTAGCAGAATTACTGAAAATGGTAGGTTTGCGTCCTGAGTATATGCAACGTTTTCCTCATGCATTTAGTGGTGGACAACGACAGAGGATAGTAATTGCCAGGGCCTTGGCTTTAAAACCAAGACTGGTTGTTGCTGATGAACCAGTATCTGCTTTGGATGTTTCAGTTCAAGCACAAGTATTAAATTTAATGTTAGAATTACAACAAAACTTAAACCTTACTTATTTGTTTGTCGCTCACGATTTAAGTGTTGTTAAGCATATTAGTGATCGGATTGCAGTGATGTATGTAGGTAAAATCGTTGAATCTGCACCTACTGATTCTTTATTTAATAAACCCAAACATCCTTATACTGCAGCACTTTTATCAGCAGTCCCAGTTGCAGATCCAAGAATAAGATCTCAAATGATACCTTTGGAGGGAGATGTGCCAAGCCCCGCATCTCCTCCTAATGGATGTCATTTCCATCCACGTTGCCCTTATGCATCCGAAATCTGTAAGAAGGAAGAACCGAACATGCAGGAAATTGAACCGATGCATTTTGTCAGTTGCCATCATTTCAAAGATATACAACTGAAAGGTATTTAGTAAAATAGTCATTCAAAATTAAGCCCCCCTCTATGCTCTTCAATTCTGAAGTCTTACCTGAAATAGATCAGTATGGTTTTTTAAAATCCCTGCCAACTGAATCACAAGCAGGTGAGCCTGATGATATGATTTATTCCTCGGGTTTATGCGACCTCCAGGTAAATGGTTATGCAGGTGTTGATTATAATAATCCCAATACCTCTTCAGAAGAGATTGAGAAATCTTTACAACAAATGCTTGAAACGGGAGTAACTGCTTGTTTGCCTACCGTCATCACAGGAAGCTTAGAATGGCAAAAAAAATGTTTCCAGAATCTAGAAGTTGTAAGAGCTAATTCTCCGATTGCTAAGGCAATGATCAGAGGGTATCACCTTGAAGGCCCATATCTTAATCCAACAGAAGGTTTTCGAGGCTGTCACCCTGAAAAATCTATGGTCAAACCAACCATGGATCACTTCCAGGTTCTCCAAGATGCTGCTGGCGGGATGATACGTTTAATTACAGTTGCTCCAGAAATCGAGGGGGTCATAAGGTTGATGCTGGTGCCAAATTAAGTACGCATTTAGGGAATGGTTGCGCACAAAAAATCCCAAGATTAAAAAACCCGATTTTATATCAGCTTTCTGAAGACAATCTTCATGCAAGCTTTATTGCTGACGGTTTTCATGTAAATAAATATGCTTTAAAAGCATTTATCAGAGCAAAAGAAGATCCAAGGATAATTTTAGTTTCTGATGCTACTGCAGGATCTTGTTCAAAACCCGGGAAATATACCTTGGGAAAAGTGATTTTAGAAAGACAAGAAGAAGATATTGTATATATCCCTGGCACTAAAAATCTGGCAGGTTCAGCTTCAACTCTTGTACAGGGAATCCTTAATGTAATGGACTGGTATAATAGCCCTTTAGAAAAAGCAATCCGCTGGACCTCAGAGCATCCTAGAGCGATTATAGGTTTGTCAAAAACTCCTGAAGTGGATGACATGGCTGAATGGATTAAGTGGGAAAAAATAAATGATCATTGGGAAATTAAATCTGTTCGCCTTGGAAACTTTGAAATGAACTCAAAAGTTTAATCATTAAAAAGTATTCTCAGTTTTTAAATAAAAATGTTACGTCTAAATCAACAAAACAAACCACATAGAAAAATCAAATTCCCAAATTACAAAATAAGTAAGATTAAAACTGGAATTGTCCACCTCGGAATCGGCGCGTTTCACAGGGCGCATCAGGCATTTTACACGGATCAGGTGTTGGAAAAGGATGGTGGGGACTGGGCCATCTGTGGAGTGAGCCTTAAACGTCCTGAGGTAAGAGATCAGATGGTTCCGCAGGACGGGCTATACAGTCTGGTTGAGCAGGATGCATCAGGGAACCCTATCAAAATCATCGGAGCCGTCAAAGAGGTGCTTTTTGCACCAAAAAAATGGCTTCCCCGGACACCCGGGTGGTTTCCCTGACGGTTACAGAAAAAGGCTACTGCCATGATCCTGCATCCGGGCGCTTGAATTTTCAACATCCGGACATCCTGAATGATCTGAAATCGCCGTCTCAACCCGCTTCCGCCATCGGTTTCCTGGTTCAGGCGCTGTCTTTACGACGAGACTCGGGAATCAAGGCCTTTACTGTTTTGAGTTGTGACAATCTCCCGGAAAACGGGAAAACCCTGCAGAAACTGGTCTTGGAATTTGCAAACCGGAGAGATCCGGATTTGGCAAAATGGATCGAAAAGGAGGCTACTTTTCCATGCTGCATGGTCGACCGCATTGTTCCTGCCACGAGTGAATCAGACCGGGATGAAATATCTGCAAGATTAGGAGTTCGTGACGAAGCGATGGTGGTGACCGAACCCTTCAGCCAGTGGGTCATCGAAGACGATTTTGTCAATGGACGACCAGCCTGGGAAAACGTGGGCGCGGAAATGGTCGAGGATGTCAGACCCTTTGAGGAAATGAAACTTAGAATGCTCAATGGCACCCATTCCACACTGGCCTACCTCGGCTACCTCGCAGGAATGGAATACGTTTCAGAAGCGGTCCAGCAACCTGTTTTTGAAAAATTTCTGCGGAACATGATGAAGGAAGAAATTATGCCGACCCTCAAGCTTCCTGAATCGGTGGATCTGGACCAATACCAGAACGCACTGATTGAACGTTACCAAAATCCTGCCCTCAAACACAGGCTCTGGCAGATCGCCATGGACGGTTCGCAAAAACTTCCTCAACGCCTGCTGGGAACCCTCCGGGATCGAATTGCCACTGCAACTTCATTCAACCGATTGGTTCTCGCAGTGGCTGGATGGATGCGCTACATCCTAGGCAGGGATGAGAAAGGCAACCCCATCGAGATCCGCGATCCGTTGGCTGAAGTTTATCGAAAAATCTCCCTAGAATCAGGCATGCTTGGAAAGGAAACTCCCTCCTTAACTTCCATCAATGCTTATGTTTCTCAGATACTCAGCATCAAAGAAATTTTCGGAGAAGACCTTCCGGACAATCCTCATTTTCGCAATGCAGTCACGCGGGAATTCGAGAAACTGATGAACCAAGGAGCTCTGAAATCTGTTGAGGATTTGAGCTGATTCCATCCTTTAAGAGTCCTAAATCATTTTACCTGAAATCCTGAAATGATTCGGGATGCATCCGGGAAAGGTTCATGCCATTCTTCTTGGATTGGTATTTGAAAAAATCGTTGAAAATCAGCTCTTTTTTTACAAAGAAGCAGTTGTGGAGATTCGTAAAGGAATTTTGGAAGAGCGGATAACCATAACAACTATTTCATAGTTTTCAGGACTTCCTGAACATAGCGTTCCCCATGATTTAATGAGCGAGATCCAATCCTCCATTGTCCCTTGGTCGGAGTTGGCCAGGGAAGGCCATCTGCTCCGATTGCTGGTGCTTTGTTTTGGCATTTGGCTTTATGCAGCAGACTCCACTTTGGTTGCCACTGTGATGCCCGCAGCTGTGGAAGAAATCGGTGGGCTGCCTTACCTGAGCTGGACTTATACCCTTTATCAACTGGGTTCTGTCGTAACAGGAGCCGTCATGGGGATCTGGGTTTTAC
>LNZD02000067.1:1294-3470 GCA_001469005.2 SAR324 cluster bacterium lautmerah10 | reverse complement strand
GTCCCTGAAGAAACTGTAAGCGATCCGCTACTAAGACTCGAGGTACCGTCCAGTGCCAGTGTGGTGTTTTCAAAATCAAGACTGCCGCCGATTAAAGTGAAGTTATCCTGAACGTCAACTCGACCGCCCGTACTTGAAAGTTTTCCCGATGATAGTTCCAATCCCTTTTCAAGGTACAAATTCGCATCATTGGTATTCAGTTCCGATTGGGTTCCGGCAACAAACAACTTTTCAGAAAGCCTGAATGAACTTGTCGGAGATTCGAGTTGAAAAGGATTATTGTCCAATTGAAGATTTTTGATTGTTGCTTCACTGGATCCTGAATAAGATGCATTTCCTGAGATAAGAACCTTATCTAGAATCAGGTTTCCCTCTCCGATTTTAGAAAGCTGTCCCTGCCATTTTAGAGTGCTGTTATCAAACTTAATTGAGGCTCCGGATTCTATCTCAAACGAAGATTGGTTTAGGGAAAAGGTCGTGTTGTCCAATTTCAGTTCTGTATTTTCAAGAACCTTAATCGAAGATTGAAAGAAATTAATTTCTGAATCAATGCTGGAATCCTCCTCCACTTCCAGCAATCCACCATCGAAATTTAATAATCCTCCCGACAGGCGTGTTTCATTCTTCAAACTGAGAGTTCCGCCTATCGTAAGGTTGTCACCAAAGCTTAGGATTGCTGCCCCATTACCTTCAATTTCCAAACTCTTATTTTCTTCAATAGCAAAAGAATTTTCTAAATTCAGATTTGTCTGATTTCCAAGTTTGATACTAAAATTTCCTTGTGAGTTAAGATGTTTGATGATCCCGTTTCCTGAACCTGTCGATGAATTCTGCCCACAGAATTCGGTCCACGTTTCTAGAACCTCTAAAACTGAATTTTCTGATGATTGATTGACGCTGACATGGCTAATCGTTGTATTTTGACCACCAATTTTTAAATTGGCATCATCAGCCAAATGACCCAATATAGATAGTTGTTTGTTTTGGATGGTTATGGGCAGGACTCCTTGATAGGTCAGCGTTTTATTTGGTGCAATATAGATTTCAGCGTTTCCAAGCAGGCTCATCGACCCCGTAATGACGATATCCTCATTAATGCAAACTTGAGCATCGTTCAACTGAATAGGACACTGAACATCATCACTTAAGTCTTGAACTCCTGATAATTCATAATCTCCTTCATCACCAATATTCAGAAATCCGTTTTCTGAAGTCTTTATTCTCTCTTGAACCACTGTGTCTAAGCATTGATCGGATTGAAGTATGATATTTTCCAAAAAAAGCTTTTCAGTACTATTCTCGATCATACTGATAACATTCATTAGAAGTTTACTGACATTATTTCCACTTAATTTAGCTTCAGCGTTAACAACAATTTCACTGGCTTTAAAAAAAGTATTTTCTGAACCAAATTCAACTTCTAAATCTGCTTCTAGTTTCAATTGATCAACTTCAAAATGAACATCATTTGATAGTACAATTTTTGATTCTGAAATAGTCGATAGGACTGTATTTTGTTTAAATTCTTGGTCAGAGTCACCATTCACGAAAAGGATTCCTCCATTCAATGAGATGTTCCCTATGTTAAACTTTGAGGGATCATCCAAATTGAGCTCACCATCTTGCTCTATACTGACACCGGCATTCATGATCATTTGCGCTTGGTTGCGGATGATCCGTGCCTCGGCGTGATCAAGGATCAACTGCTTTTCTAAAGTCAGAGAAGAAACTGAGGAATCAAGGGTCAGGGTTTTTTGCAGAAGTAGTATTTCCCTGAATGAAATATCAGCAGGAATGATCAGAGAAAGATTGTACAAGAGTTTTAAAACTGATGAATCAGAAAAAAGGGTGGAGTTATCCAGTTTCAGGCTATCACCCAACTCAAGGGTTCCATTGTCCAGTTTCAAGCTGGCACCCTGATGAAGAGAAGCTCCATTTTCCAACACGAGGCGTCCTCCTCCGGTTTCGATCTGATTCCCGTTGAGTAATAATTGCTCCTGGATTTTCAAAACCCCACCGTTGATGAAGATGTTTCCACCTTCTTCGACGGAGGACTCATTTGCTTCAGAGGATGCAATGGAGTTTGCTTCAGGAACACTCGAAGGGATTTCAGGCAAAGGATCCGTTGGCTGAATGCAATCATCGTCTTCACATATCAGGGGAAGCTGATAAGCGA
>LNZD02000067.1:0-1194 GCA_001469005.2 SAR324 cluster bacterium lautmerah10 | reverse complement strand
AATCACAATTACCCTGATGATTGGAGGCCTGTTCACAAACCGTAATTAAAAGCATGCCACTGTCGGAATCATCGTAATCCGTCATAACCACCTCGACGGTTCCTGACTGGCTACTGTAACCAGATCTATAAACTGGAGTACTAAAGTTTCTTGAAGCTCCGAAAAGGTTTTCCCAATGGGTGGTGAGGGATGAGAAAGCCGAATCATCAGAAATCACCGCACTCCACTTCAGACCTCCGTTTTGCAGTCTCTCAGCATTTAGGGATTCGATGACAGGGCTCATGTTCAAAGTCGGGTTCCCATCGCTTTCCGGAAGTTCCGAAGGTTCCCCTATTCCTAGAAGATTGAGTTCCGTATCTGTGGACCCGAGTTCAAGGGAATGACCATGGGGCATCATGCGTCCTAGTACAATCTGCCCATCTGAGCGAATGCTGGAATTGTCGGTTAATTCGATGAAGGTGGTATTATCGGTTTTTACTCCTGTAAGATTCAGATCCCCAGCGAGTTCGATGGATGCCTCCGAAAGATCAAGAAGATCATTTGCCGGAAGGGAAGAAGTCCCTCCAAACCGTAAAACTGAAGAAAGTTGGAAAGGATTGCTGAGGGTCAGCGTCGAGTTGTCGAGTTCCAGAGCCGAGAGGGAGGGATCAAACTGGACACTCCCAGAAAAGTCGAGTATTCCACCACTGGATGCCAATCGACCTGATTGCACATTGACGCTCCCATTGACCGTCAGATCTGCAAGCCCGGTATCAAACCCATTTTCTTCAGGAGCATTGAGGGTTAAATGGTCCAGGGTCAGATCGGTGGTCTCCGAATTAAGGAGGAGATGATTTTGCTGGAATTCTACGGTTTCCAGGTCAAGAGCATTGGCGCTTCTGATTTCCGTATCGTCAAGTAACCGGATCCGGCTCTTTCCTCCAAAACTGATTTGGTCCAGAACCAAACTTCCCGAACCTTCAAGAATGCCATTTTGGATTTGGATCGTCGATGCATTCGTCAAATCGGTACTCGGATTCATCCGAAGCGTTCCTTGGACCGTTAAGGTGCCCGAAGATTCTAAATCCAGATTTCCGCCGGAAAAATCAAGCAGACCCTCTGTTTCAACCAAAGACGTTCCGCCCAGATCAAGGGCCCCTTCTCCAACTGACAGATATCCCTGTTGGAGTTCGAGACCTTCAAGCAACTTTAAAC
>LNZD02000066.1 GCA_001469005.2 SAR324 cluster bacterium lautmerah10 | reverse complement strand
TGAGCAAATCCGACTGTAAATGATCTAACTCACTGTCAGTCCTAGAGGGCGCATGATGAGTTATGGCCAGTTGCAAGTCAGCAGACCTATAGCTTATGGCCTCAAAAAACCTTAAACCTTCTTCAATTGAAGAGTGACCCCAACCCCTCCGGGAGGGCATTTCTTCATCAAGGAACATGCCGTCCCAAACAACAAGTTCCGAACCAATCACAAAATCACACAATTCCTGTAACTGATTTGCTTCAAATTCGTTGTCGAACAGGGTGCATATTTGGGTTCCATCAATCTCAATTTTGTAAGCTGCACAACCGCCAGGATGATTCATTGGCAGGCTAGAAATCTTCAAGTTGGCAGACGATCGCTGGGTTAATTTCTCAAAATCACAAAACACAAACTTGTCTTTGACTTCGATTAAATCGATAGGAAAATATGCGCCGTGGAAATAGTTCTTCAAATTGTCTTGAAGCGTTTTTGCATCGCATAAAGCTGACGCTAGAAAAATTTCTCGCTTTTGCCTTAAGAGGTCTGGATTGAAAGCTAGCCCCTGTATGTGGTCATGGTGGAAATGGCTAAACACTAACAAAAGAGGCCTATCTTCAAGCAATTTCACGTTTTGGAAACCACTGCCAGCGTCAATGATTATTTGAACATCATTTGTGCAGACTTCTAGGCAGGAGGTATGTCCGCCATATTTTGAAAATTTTGGGCCCGAGACAGGAACCGACCCTCTTACACCATGAAAAGTTATCTGCATAAAATTCGGGACCACTAGCCCGGGTTTGCTCTTTTTGATTAGTTGACGTGAGTTAGTACATAAGCTCACAGACATATTTTATGCGGGCACTACCAAACGTCATCTAATTGCACCTTATGGGCAACTCAAAAGTAAAAGCAATTTAAATTCCTTGAACGTGGCGTCAGTTATTATTGTTATGACAGTCAGAATATTACAAAGTTATCGTAGCTAAAAGCTAATGACCGCAAGGACTCTAGAGCACCAAACCAAAGATAGAAAATAATTCCAAGCTAACGAGACAAAGGACTGCATCATGCGTGAAGATCTGAATTCGTTACTTCGTCGAACACGAATAGTCTCTGGCTTCATACTTTTCTTCTACGCTGCAACTCATCTGTTGAACCATTCTTTAGCCACCTTTTCCATTTCAACGGCTGATGCTGCACGCGAATACTTCATTGCCTTTTGGCGCAACCCGGCAGCAGAAATTTTTCTATTTGCTTCTTTTGCTCTTCATATTCTTTTGGGTATCCAAGCTGTTCTTCGACGCAAATCCTTCAAAATGACCAAGCGCGAGTGGTTGCAAATGACCTTCCCATTCGTCGCACTGTTGGCGCTTATTCCACATATTCTTACGACCGCTATCCTGTCACGGGTGTTTGCTGTAACGGACAACTATGAGCTGATCTTCGCAGCAACACTCGTTGACCCAGCCAAAGCTTCATCCAACGTAATTTTCTTTTCGCTGATGGTCGTGCTTATTTGGACACACGGTGTTATCGGCATACATGGACTCTTGCAGACCAAACCACTTTACGCGCGTCTACGTCAAACCATCATAGGATTCTATTGGGCAGTTCCAACTCTTGCACTAGTTGGGTTCTTTTCAGGGCTCAAAGAGATGAGTTTCATCACCTATGCTCATAGCCAACTGCATGAAGACTACTACATGATGACGCTGCTCATGAAAGCCATCCCACAGGAAGCTTTCCCAGTCGCTATGATGATCGAAATGATGACAAGGAGCTATTACCCCCTAGCCCTTCTGGCGATCATTTGCCTTGCCATAGGAAATGTCGTTAGGGCCAGATATTTTGGGAGGGTAACTGTATCCTATCCTAATGGAAAAACCGTTAAGGTCTCCGGAGGCACTACGATCCTGGAAGCAAGCCGAATTGGTGGAATACCCCATCAATCTGTTTGCGGTGGCAAAGGGCGCTGCACAACGTGCCGGGTACGGATAATATCCTCAGATGGGCAACTACCAAGTCCAAACGCACATGAAATAAAGGCCATTGAACGCGTTGGCATTGATGACGATATGCGGCTTGCATGCCAGCTCCGTCCTAAACAAAACCTCTCCGTTGCGCCTCTTTTAAATCCAGAAAACAGCCTAGCAGGCATCACTAGTGCGCGCGCGCTCACTGGCAAAGAGCAACAAACTGTAATTTTGTTTGTTGATATTCGTGAATTCACCAAAATCGCTGAACATAAACTCCCTTTTGATGTCGTCTACATCCTGAACAAATATTACGCAGTGTGTGGCGAAATTATCGAAGCCAATGGTGGCAGACTGGATAAATTCATCGGGGATGGAATTATGGCGATTTTTGATAACACCAGTGACATCCACCAAAACTGCTTTAACGCAGTTGAAGCTGCATCAAAAATCTCAAAAAGCATGGCGGAATTGAATGCTGAGCTAAAATCAGATTTTGATGAGGAAATGCGCTTTGGCATGGGGATCCATGCAGGTGAAACCATTGTTGGTATGATGGGTTATGGCAAGACCGTATCCGAGACAGCAGTTGGCGATAACGTAAATGTTGCAGCGCGGCTCGAGGAGCTGACAAAGTCCTATAAATGCCAGCTTGTTATTTCCAAATATGTTGCCGAAAAGGCGAAAATCGACATCAAACAATTCACCAAAGATCTAGTCAAAATCCGCGGCAGGTCAGAAAAGCTGGAGATTTTGTATTTGGAGAATGCATCAACCCTGACCGTTTGAGATATGGTGAGGACTAGGTCCGTTGACATTATCTTGGGCTCAACCAATCCAGAGCGTGTAATACCCAAAATACCAACGCAAAGGATGGAGTGCGCAAAGCCGACCTGTTGTCTGAAAACGAACATTCTCAGGGTGCCACCAAACGCATCTATTCAATAAGGGGCTCCCACCACTTTTCATCCGGCAGCTTCTGTTTGATATCCACCCACTCGCCAAACCGCGGTATTACAGCGATGGCACCAATCTCAAGTGCCCGTGAACTGATCTCCACCGGTGGCTCAAACCAATCATGCAGCGCTAGTGTGAACATGCCCCAGCCAATCGGCACCAGGATATTACCGTTCAGATCATTGAAGGCATCAATGACCTCAGGTGGCAGATTGTGAACCTGTCTCCATCTCTCGTTATACTGCCCGGCATCAATAAAGGTGAGGTCAAATGGCCCAAGACGATCGCCAATTTCCTTGAAATGACCAGCATATCCTGAATCTCCGCTGAAATAGACCGAAGTAGCCTCTGTTCTTAGCGCCCAAGACGACCAAAGAGTTTTCTGCATGGCAATTGTCGCAGTTCGGCCAGAAAAATGCTGAGCGGGAGTGCAAGTAAAGGAGATACCTGCGATATCCCTTGTCTGCCACCAATCAAATTCGATCACTCGGTCTCGCCTGATACCCCAATGCTCCAGATGCGATGCAACTCCGAGTGGCACGAGAAAACGGGTGTCAGATTCCCTGAAGAACTTGATCGCTTTCATGTCGAGATGATCGTAGTGATCATGAGATATCACAATGAAATCTATCGATGGCAGCTCGTAAATGCTGATCGCCGGTGGCTGGTATCTTTTGACAACCCAACTCACAGGGGCGGCACTTTCGGAAAAAACAGGATCGAATAAGATGGTCTTTTCGTTGATCGACGCTAGTACCGTCGCGTGGCCCAGCCAGGTGAATTTAACCGTATCTGATGTGTCTCGCAGATCGCTCGGCAAATGGCCACGCACCTCTGGAAGAAAAACATTGGGGGTGGGTGTATTGGGATTAAACAGAAAATTATTAGTGAGATTCTTGCGTGGGTTTGCCCAGAACCCGCTGTGAGCGAACATTTCATCTATCACACCAGGGGTCTCATTCACGAATATGTCTTTCTCAGGGTTGTAATTTGGCGACTCAGTCATTCGTTGATGGTGCGATCCGGAAGGGACCGCCCCGAATTGCTCGCATTGCGAAAACAGGAGCACAGCCCCTGTTGCCATCAGCAACAGAAGGGTACTGCCGCGCTTGACCCACCTTGCTACCTTGCTACGCCTCGCCATACCTACCTTTCTAATCGTGAGTTATTTGATCTGCAGCCGTTCGATTCCATCCCAGCTTGCCTGGTCCCATCCCTCTCTCAATAGTGTCTGGCAGCGGGCAAGGTAAAGATCAGCGGTAAGGTCATCCGCATTTGTGCCAAGAACCGTCTTGAAGCAGTCAGCCGCCTTTTCAAAATTCTGCGTCTGGTAGTAGGAAACACCATCGCTGAAGCTGACCAGCGTCTTTTCCTTCAGCAGGCGAGAGGTGTCCGGCTCACCATCAATGATTTCGTAAATGCCAACCGGTTTCTCTTTGCCTTTCACTGCTACAATGTCAACACGCCGGCTGACAAATTCGCCTGCTGATGCATCATGCGTTACATCCGAAACGAGAATGCCAGCGCCGTAGATTTTCGTTAACCCCTCGAGCCGTGAGGCCAGGTTCACCGCATCGCTTATTACGGATCCTTCCATGCGGTTTGCTTCGCCGAGCGTGCCAAGCATCATATCCCCAGTATTCAGACCAATACCAATATTGATCTCGTGTAGGCCGGTGTCTCGTGCTTTTGCATTGAAGGAGTGCAATTCCTGCTGCATCGCGATGGCTGAGCTGACCGCGTCACCCGGATGGTTGGGGAAAAGCGCCATCACGCCATCACCCATGAATTTATCGATATAACCCTTGTGATGACGAATGATTGGCCCCATTCGACTAAGGTAGGCGTTTACAAAACTGAAGTTTTCCTCCGGTGACAGGCGCTCGGAAATCGAGGTGAAGGATCGGATGTCGGAGAACAGGATGCTCATCTCAACATTGACCTGGTCACCCAGTTGAACATCCAGAATGCTTTCTTTGTTAAGGTTGGAAAGAAGCTGGGGCGGTACAAATCTCTGATACGCCTTTGTCAGTTCAACCTGCCGTGCCAGTGCAAGCGCCTTCGTGTCATTAAGTTGCTGTGCAACCGCAAAGCCAAAAGTCACGAACATGGCAAGAAACAGAATGCCGACCGCGGAAGAAACCACAAACCAGAACGCCCATGAAAAATCAAAAATGAAATAGGTCAGTCCAGAGATGGGAACCGCCAGAAAGGGCAATGCAAATGAAACCAGAAGGTACTTTGCATATAGACTGCCTCGGCGCCATTGGAT